>CAIMEK010000618.1 GCA_903839965.1 uncultured Acetobacteraceae bacterium
CATCAGGCGCTCGCGGACCTCCGCTGGCAGTTTGTAAAACGTGGTCGCGGCCGCCTCGGTGAAGGCGCCGCCGAAACCGATGATCTCCTGGTATTTGACCTGGTCATAAACGTTGATCACCGACATCTCGGTGCTGGCCGGGTCATCGTGAAAGAAAAGCGGCGCTTTTTGGGTCAGGCGATCACCGCCGTCACGCGCGGATCGCTCAAGAGATATTTCAGGAAGAACGGCGCCCAGCCGGCGGCAAAGGGCTGCGCCCAGTCGGGCAACGCCTGGCCACGCACGCCGCGGAACAGCCGGCCGCGGCCGAACGGCAGCGCGGTCAGCACGGCGGCTCCGATCTCGGCCGCCGCCGGCAGGATGCGGCTCTCCGCCTCGCGGTCGTCGAGCGAATAGTCGATCTGCAGGAAGTCCGGCTTCTCGCGCCGCAGGATCGCCTCGGCCGCGGCGTGGGAGCCATGGAAGGTGGTGGTGATGCCGGTGTAGCGGCACCGGCCCTGCGCCTTCCATTCGCGCAGCATCGCCAGGTCCTGCTGCGGGTCGCGGACGTTGTGCAGTTGCATCAGGTCGAGCCGGTCGGCGCGCAGCCGCCGCAGCGAGGCGCGCAATTCCGTCGGGCCGCTGCCGCGGTCGTAGGCTTCGAGCTTGGTGGCGAGGAAAATGCGCTCGCGCAGGCCCGCCCCGGCGATCAGGTCGCCCACCACGGCCTCGGCCCGGCCGTACGAGGGCGCGGTGTCGATCAGCGTGCCGCCGGCGCCGACCAGCGCGCGGATGACCCCGGCACGCGCGGCGCGCTCGGCCGCGTCGTCGCCGATGTCGTAGGCGACGGCGGTGCCGAGCCCGACCGCCGGGAGCGCCTCGCCGGTGTGCGGAATGGGGCGGGTCAGCAGGGCATCGCTCTCGGCGATTGCCCGGCCCGGCAGCCCCGCGGCGAGCCCGGCGCACGCCGCCAGCACGCCGCGGCGCGTCGGCGCCATGCCAAGGCGATAGGTCATCCCTGCCTCCGTCTCCGCTGTCCCCACAGCGGATAGAATGGCCTAGTGCGGCGCCGCTGCAATGGCCTTCTGGGCGGCGCGGTAGAGATCGAGGCGGGAATACACGCCGAAGCCCGACCCGTTGTCGAGGAAGCCGCCGCCCGGACCCTCGGTCGCGGTCAGGATGGCGTTGGCCTCGGCGAGGGTGAGCCAGGGGAAGGCGACGGTGAGCAGGTAGCCCGCTTCCGGCGCCAGTTTGGCGACGTCCTCGGGGGCGGCGGCGGTGGCAGCGTGCACCACCGGCAGGCCGTAGGTCTGGGTGGCGTCGTGGAAGGCCTGGTTGCGCTCGGCGATGGCGAAGCGGCTCGCGTCCTGCCGGGCGCAGATGGCGACGGTGTCGCCGCAGCCGGCCTGCAGGACCTTGGTGACGTCCGCGCGGGCGGCCGCCAGCGCCTGCGGGAAGTCGTCGATCTGCGCGTTGCCGCGCTTGACGCCGACATAGCCGGCCCGGTTGGCGAGCAACTGGGCGATGTCGTAGGTGGCGAGCGTGCGGCCGCCCAGCACGTCCATGGTGTAATGGGCGCCGACGACGACGCGGTTGTTGCCGTATTCGGCCCCGCGCGTGACCATTTGCAGATAGCGTTCCGGCACCAGCACGGCGAGCAGCAGCGATCCCGTGTAGCCGATGGTGGTGTGGCCGCTGGGATAGGACGGGCTGTCGACCAGGTCCTGTTTGGGACCGCGCAGCCAGACGTGGTTGCTGGAGTCGACGCCGAAGAAGTCCTTGCCGGCGATGGCGGTGAAACGCGGCTCGGTCTGGAACGGCCGGGAATTGCCGAAGGCGTCGGCGCCGGGGGTGCCGGGCAGCAGGTTGTAAGCCTTGCCGAAAATGTCCGTGGTGCCGTTGACCTCCTGCAGGAAGGCCATGGCCGCGGCCGAGACCGGCTGCTTGCCGTCCAGCGTTGCATTGGCGAAGAAGAACTTGCCCGCGTTGGAATCGAACGACGTGGTGGCGGTGGCATAGGCGATCAACTCGGCGACGGCCGGCGAGATGGCGGTGTGGGTGATGGTTTTGCCGCCGTCCGGGCTGGTGGTGTGGGCGACCGCCTGCCAGGCGCCGCCGAGCTTGCTGCCCAGCCCGTCGGCGAGTTCGCTGGCATTGGCGGCGGTGATGTAGGCGTCGCGCAGCGCCAGTTGCTGCTGCTCGGGGAACGCCAGCAGCAGCGGCTGCCTGGCGCTGCCGTTCTGGATGGCGCCGGTGATCGCCAGGTTTTGCGCCAGCGCCGCGCGGCCGGCCTCGGTGTTGGCCAGCGCGGTGACCGGCGCCAGGCCTTGCAGCACAACCAGGTTGGTCGCGGTTTGCGCCGCGGCGCCGCTCGCCCCGAGCGCCAGGGCGGCGAGCATCGCGATCGCACTTACGCCGTGGCGGATCCGTCTGGCCGAATCCCGGTCAGACCAGTTGCTGCGCGTCATGCCAAGGTTTCCTTGCTGGCGTTGTCCGGCCCGCATCCTAGCGGAGGCAGCACGTTTTCGTGAAGACTTCCCGCTATGGCGCCGGCTTGGCTGCCCCGTGCGCCTGGCGGCGCTCCCGCAGGGTCTGGAAGGTCACGTAGAGCATCGGAATGATGAAGATGCCGACGGCGCTGGCGGCGATCATGCCGGCGAACACCGGCATGCCCACCGAGCGCCGGCTCAGCATCGCCGCCCCGGTGGCCGTTACCAGCGGCAGCAGGCCGAGCACGAAGGCGATCGAGGTCATCATCACCGCGCGGAACCGCGTGCGCGCGCCCATCACGGCGGCCTCGCGGATCGGCATGCCCTCCTCGTGGCGCTCCTTGGCGAATTCCACGATCAGGATGCCGTTCTTGGCGGCCAGGGCGATCAGCACCACCAGGCCGATCTGGCCGTAGACGTCGAGCGGCATGCCGGCCGCCAGCAGGCCAAGGAAGGCGCCCAGCCCGCCGACCGCGATGCTCAGCAGCACCGGCACCGGGATCACCCAGCTTTCGTACAGCGCCACCAGGAACAGGTAGGCGAACAGCACGGCCAGCGCGAGGATCGGCCCGGTCTGCCCGCTCGACTGCTTTTCCTGGTAGGCGGTGCCGGTCCAGTCGAAGCCGTAGCCCGGCGGCAGCGTGCGCGCCGAGATTTCCTCCATCGCCGTCAGCGAATCGCCCGACGACACCCCCGGCGCCGGGGCGCCCAGGATGCCGATGGCGCGGTTGTTGTTGTAGCGGCTGATGGTCTGCGGCCCCTGCACGACCCGCGCCTCGGCGATCGAGCGCAGCGGCACCATGGTGCCGCTCTTGTTGCGCACGAAGATGCGCCATACCGCCGGGATGTCGTTGCGGTCGATCGACTCGCCCTGGATGTTCACCTGCCAGGTGCGGCCGTACAGGTTGAAGTCGTTGACGTAGATGCCGCCCAGCGTGGCCTGCAGCGCGATGAACACGTCGGCGATGCCGACGCCGAGCGCCTGCGCCTTGTCGCGGTCGATGTCGAGGTAGTAGCTCGGCGTGCTGGCGCTGAAGGTGGAGAACACGCGGCCGAGCCGGGGGTCCTGGTTGGCGGCCGAGAGCATGCCGAGCAGCACGCCGCCGGCCTCCACCGGGTCGCGGCCCTCCAGGTTCAGCAACTCGTATTCGAAGCCGCCGCTGGTGGACAGGCCGATGATCGGCGGCAGGTTGAACGGGAACACGATCGCCGAGCGCACGGCCTGGGTGATGCCGAACACCCGCCCGATGACCGCCTGGGCGCGGTCCATCACCGCGGTGCGGCTGGCGAACGGCTTGAGGATCACCACCAGGAAGGCGGCGTTGCTCTGCGCGCCGTTGTCGAGCAGCGAGAAGCCGACGATGGACAGCACGTCGCGCACCTGCGGCAGCGGCTTCAGCATGCCCTCCAGGCGCGCCACCACTTCGCGGGAGCGCGCCACCGAGGCGCCGTCGGGCAACTGCGCGGCGATGAAGAACGCGCCCTGGTCCTCCTCCGGCAGGAAGCTGGTGGGGGTGAGGCGCGCGGCGCCCCAGATGCCGGCGGCGCTGAGCGCGATCAGCAGCAGCCCGAGGATGGACACGCGCACCAGCCGGCGCACCACCGCGGCGTAGCCGTCGCGCACGCCGTCGATGCCGCGCAGCACGCGCCCCATGATGCCGCGGCGCTTGTCGTGCGGGCGCAGGAACACCGCGCACAGCGCCGGCGAGAGGGTCAGCGCGTTCATCGCCGAGATCAGCATGGCGACGGTGACGGTGACGGCGAACTGGCGGAACAACTGGCCGGACACGCCGGGGATGAAGCCGACCGGCACGAACACGCTGAGCAGCACCAGGCTGATGGCGATGATCGGCGCGGTGATCTGCGTCATCGCCTTCTTGGTGGCTTCCTGGGGGGTGAGGTGCGGCTCCTCCTCCATCACCCGCTCGACGTTCTCCACCACCACGATGGCGTCGTCGACCACGATGCCGATGGACAGCACCAAAGCCAGCAGCGACACCGTGTTTTCCGTGTAGCCCAGCACCAGCAGCGCGGCGAAGGTGCCGATCAGGCTGACCGGCACGGCGACGGTGGGGATGATGGTGGCGCGCAGGTTGCCGAGGAACAGGAACACCACCAGCACCACCAGCGCGAACGCCTCGGCCAGCGTTTTCGCCACTTCGAGGCGGGTGTCGGCGACGAAGTTCGAGCTGTCGTAGAGGATGTCCTTCTTCAGCCCTTCCGGGAAACGCCGCGCCAGGCCGTCCAGCGTGGCGGACACGCGCGCCGAGGTTTCCACCGCGTTGGAGCCCGGCGCCAGGTAGACGCCGATGGTGATCGCCGGGTTGCCGTTCAGCCGGCTCTCGGTGTCCTGGGTGGCGGCGCCGAGTTCCACCCGCGCCACGTCGCGGATGCGCAGCACCGAGCCGTCCGGGTTGGCGCGCAGCACGATGGCGCCGAACTCGTCGGGCGTGCTCAGCCGGCCCTTGGTCTGCAGGTTGATCTGGAACTGGGTGTCGTCGCTGGTCGGCTTGGCGCCGACGCGGCCCACCGCGCCCTGCACGTTCTGCGCCGCCAGGGCGGCGATGATGTCGGACGGCGACAGGCTCAGCTCGATCAGCCGCTCGGTGGAGAACCAGATGCGCATCGAATAGTCGAGCGCGCCGAACACGAAGGCCTGGCCGACGCCGGGCACCCGCGCGATCGCGTCCAGCACGTTGATGGTGACGTAGTTGGAGACGAACAGCGGGTCCTGTTTGCCGCCCTCGCTGTAGAACTGCATGAACTGCAGGATCGCCGAGGACTGCTTGCGCACGGTGATGCCGTTGTGCTGCACCTCGGCGGGCAGCTTGGCCAGCGCCGCCTGCACGCGGTTGTTGACGTTCACCGTGTCGATGTCGGGGTTGGTGCCGAGCGCGAAGCTGACGGTGAGGCTGTAGCTGCCGTCGTTGCCGCTGTTGGAGCGCATGTAGAGCATCTGGTCGACGCCGTTGATCTGCGCCTCCAGCGGCTGCGCCACCGTCGCCTCTACCACCGCGGCCGAGGCGCCGGGGTAGGCGGCACGCACGCTGACCTGCGGCGGCACGATGTCGGGGAACTGCGACACCGGGATGCGGTTGAGCGCGATCAGCCCGGCCAGCGTGATGACGATGGCGATGACGACGGCGAGCCGGGGCCGGTCGACGAAGACGCCGGAGATCATGGCCTACTTTCCCGTCGCCGCCGTGCCTGCCGCGGGCGTGCCGGCGGGCGGTGCGGCGCCGGGGGCGACGATCGGCGCCGGGTTGACCACCAGGCCCGGGCGCACCCGCTGGATGCCGTCGGCGATCACCGTGTCGCCCTCCTTGAGCCCGGCCATCACCACCGCCGTGGCGCCGGAGGACTGGCCGAGCTGGATGCGCTGCTGCTGCGCCTTCTTCTCCGCGTCCACCACGTAGACATAACTGCCCTGCTGATCCGACAGCACGGCGGCGCGCGGGATGGCGAGCGCCAGCACCGGTTCCACGGCGTCCAGCAGTACGGAGACGAATTCGCCGTCGACCAGCTCGCGGTTGCTCGTATCGCCCGGCTTGGCGCCCGGCAGCAGCGGATTGGGGATGCGGCCGCGCAGCAGGATGGTGTCGGTGTTCTGCGCCACCGAGGGGTCGGTGTAGTCGAGCGTGCCGACCTGCGGGTAGGGCTTGCCGTCGGGCAGGCGCAGCCGGATGGAGGTGGTCGCCAGGCCGCCCTTGTCGGCATAGCGGCTGCGCAGGTCGAGCACGGCGCGCACCGAGACCGGGAAGGCGACGAACATCGGGTCCTGGCTGACGATGGTGGTGAGCGGGCCGCTGGTGGGCCCGACCACGTTGCCGGCGGTGACCGTGGTGCGGGCGATCTTGCCGGCGATCGGGGCGCGGATTTCGGTGTAGTCGAGGTTGATCTGCGAGGAGCGCACCTGCGCCTGGGCGGCCTGCAACTGGGCGACGTAGCTGGCCTGCTGGGCGAGCGCGTCGTCCACCGTGCTGCGCTGGCCGGCCGGCGTGCTCAGCAGCGTCTGCGCCCGGTTCAGCGTGATGGTGGCGTTGCGCAGCAGCGCGGCCATCTGCGCGACATTGGCCGTCTTGGCCTGCAGGTCGGCCTCGAAGGGCGCCCGCTCCAGCCGGTACAGCAGGTCGTCCTGCTTCACTTCCGAGCCCTCGGTGAAAAGCCGCTCCTGCATGAAGGCGGTGACGCGGGCGACGATGTCCACCCGGTCGGTGGCCTGCACCCGGCCGACGAACTCGCTGGTCTCGGTGATCGGGCGGCGCTGCACGCTGACCACGCCGACGGCCGGCGGACCGGCGGGCCCGAACTGGGCGTCGGCCGGCGCGGCGAGGCCAAGCGCGGCCAGCGTCGCGAGGGCAAGGGTCAGGCGCAGGCGCATCGTTCCGTTCCCCGGGAATGGATGGGGGGCTTCTTGCACCATTTAGGCAATATTGCGAACCTCCCATGCGCACGGACTCCGGGAGGGCAGCGGCATGGGCGAGCGGGTGACGGTCTGCGAGGTGGGCCCTCGCGACGGTTTGCAGATCGCCAGGTCGATCATGCCGACCGCCATCAAGGTGCAATGGATCGCCGCCCTCGCGGCGGCCGGCGTGCGCGAGATCGAGGTCGGCAGCTTCGTGCCGCCCAGGCTGGTGCCGCAGATGGCCGACACCGCCGCGGTGGTGCGCGCCGCCACGGCGCTGCCCGGCCTTTTGGTGGCGGCGCTGGCGCCCAACCTGAAGGGGGCCCAGAACGCCTACGCCGCCGGCGCGCACCGCATCAGCATCCCGGTCTCGGTGAGCGAAGGCCACAGCCGCGCCAACACCAACCGCGCGCCGTTCGAGCAGGTGGCCGAGGTCGGGCGCATCGTCGAATGGGTGCGCGCGCAGGAGCGGCCGGTGTCGATCGAGGCGGCGTGCGCGACCGCTTTCGGCTGTTCGATCGACGGCGCCATATCGACCGCCGCGGTGGTGCGAGTGGCCGAGGGACTGGCGGCGACCGGCGCGGACCGGGTGGCGCTGGCCGACACCGTGGGCTACGGCAACCCCGCGCAGATCCGCGCGGTGGTGCGCGCGGTGCGCGCGGCGATCGGGCCGAAGCTGAGCGGGCTGCACCTGCACGACACCATGGGGCTCGGCCTGGCCAACGTGCTGGCGGGGCTGGAGGAGGGGGTGCGGGCGTTCGACGCGGCACTCGCCGGCCTGGGCGGCTGCCCGTTCGCGCCGGGCGCTTCGGGCAACATCGCCACCGAGGACCTGGTGTTCATGCTGGAGAGCATGGGGTTCTCCACCGGCATCGACCTGGCGGGGCTGGTCGCGGCGCGCGACCTGCTGCATGCCGGCGTGCCGAACGAACCGCTGCGCGGGCAGGTGGCGCGCGCCGGCATTCCGCGGACGTTCCGCACCGCCGCCTGAGAGGACACCCAGGATGCCCGCGCTGCCGCTGGCAGGAATTCGCGTCGTCGAGTTCGCCCACATGGTCATGGGCCCCACCTGCGGGCTCGTGCTGGCGGATCTCGGCGCCGATGTGATCAAGGTGGAACCCGCCCCGAACGGCGACAACACCCGCCGGCTGGCCGGCGCGGGGAGCGGGTTCTTCGCGTTGGCCAACCGCAACAAGCGCAGCCTGGCGGTGGACCTGCAGAGCGCCGCCGGCATGGCGCTGGTGCGCCGGCTGCTGGCGGGGGCGGACGTGCTGGTGGAGAACTTCCGCCCGGGCGCGATGGACAAGCTCGGCCTGGGCTGGGCCGACCTGCACCCGTTCAACCCGCGGCTGATCTATTGCTCGTGCAAGGGGTTCCTGCCCGGCCCATACGAAAACCGCGTGGCGCTGGACGAAGTGGTGCAGATGATGGGCGGGCTGGCCTACATGACCGGCGAGCCGGGGCGGCCGATGCGCGCGGGCAGTTCGGTGAACGACATCATGGGCGGCATGTTCGGCGCCATCGGCATTCTCGCCGCCCTGAACCAGCGGCATGCGACCGGCGAGGGCCGGCACGTGCAGTCCGCGTTGTTCGAGAACAACGTGCTGCTGGTTGCCCAGCACATGGCGCAATACGTCGTGTCCGGCGAGGAGGCGCCGCCGATGACCCAGCGCCGGCCGGCCTGGCCGATCTACGACATCTTCGCCACCGCCGACGGGCAGGTGTTCGTGGGCGCGGTGACCGATACGCAGTGGCAGCTGTTCTGCGCGGCGTTCGGCCTCGAGGACCTGGCCGCCGACCCCGCCCTCGCCACCCAGCAGCAGCGGGTGGCGCAGCGGGCGCGCACCCTGCCGCGGGCGGCGGCGGCGCTGCGCGGCTACACGCGGGCGGCGCTGATGGCGAAATGCGACGCGCTGGGGCTGCCCTACGCGCCGATCGTGCGGCCGATCGAGCTGTTCGACGACCCGCATCTGAACGCCTCGGGCGGATTGCTGGCGATGACGCTGCCGGGCGGGCTCAGGACCAAACTGCCCGGGCTGCCGCTGGCGCTCGACGGCGAGCGGCCGCCGCTGCGGCGCGACCCGCCGGAGGTTGGCCAGCACGGCGCCGAACTGGCGGCGGAACTGGGCTACGGCCCGGCCGAGGTGGCCGCGCTGCAGGCGTCCGGCGCATTGGTTTAGCGCGGCTGCGCCCCGACCGGGAAGACCCGCAGGCCGTTCACCGGGCGGCTCGGGAAGCCGATCGGATGCGGCGGGGAGGGTCGCGGGCGGGCCGGGACTCGGGGGCGGGGGCGCGAACACCGGTCTGGCCGGATCGTCAAGACCGCAAATCCGGGGTGCGGCCGGAAATCCCCATTGATTCTGGCTGCCCACCCGGATACCCGGCAACAGTGACCACATCTCCCCGATCAGGCCCGGCGTTCCGAGTCCATGGGCGCTCCTTCCTCGTTCTCGTGCTGCGGCCCGAGGCGCCGGTCGACGGCTGGCTGGCCGAGCTCGACGCCCAGGTGCTGCGCTCGCCGGGGTTCCTCGAAAGCAAGCCGGCGGTGATCGACCTGGGCGGGGTGACCGCCGAGGATGCCGACCTGGCCGGGTTGGTGCGCTCGCTGCAGGGCAGGGGCCTGCGGATCATCGCGGTCGAGGGCGCCGACCCGTCCTGGACCGGGGCCGCGGAATGGGGTCCGGCGATCCCGGGCGGGCGGCCCACCGGCCCGGTCGAGATGCCGGAAGCCGCCGCCGAGCAACCGCCGGCGCCGGTCGAGCCGGCCGGGCTGATTGTCGAGGCGCCGGTGCGCTCCGGCCAGTCGATCATTTACCCGAAAGGCGACGTGACGGTGATCGGCTCGGTGGCCTCGGGGGCGGAAGTGTTTGCCGGCGGGTCGGTGCACGTCTATGGCACGCTGCGCGGGCGCGTGGTGGCCGGCTTCAACGGCAACTCCAGGGCGCGGGTGTTCTGCCGCCGCCTGGAAGCCGAGCTGGTGGCGATTGATGGCGTCTACCGCACCGCCGACGATATGGACGCGGCGCTGCGGGGCCGGGCCGTGCAGGCCTGGCTCGATGGCGGCTCGATTGTCATGACGGCCCTGGACTGACGGGGCGAGGGAGATGGCTGCGATGGCGAAGGTCCTGGTCGTAACGTCCGGCAAGGGAGGGGTGGGCAAGACCACCTCGGCCGCCGCCCTGGGCGCGGCGCTGGCACAGGCCGGGCAGAAAGTCGTCGTGGTCGACTTCGACGTGGGCCTGCGCAACCTGGACCTGGTGATGGGTGCCGAGCGGCGCGTGGTGTTCGACCTGGTGAACGTGATCCAGGGCGACGCCAAGCTGGCGCAGGCGTTGATCCGCGACAAGCGGGTGGACACGCTGTCGCTGCTGCCGGCCTCGCAGACGCGCGACAAGGACGCGCTCACGCCGGAAGGGGTGGCGCGGGTGATCGCCGAGTTGCGGGAGAAATTCGACTGGGTGATCTGCGACAGCCCGGCCGGGATCGAACGCGGCGCCCAGCTGGCCATGCGCCATGCCGACCAGGCCGTGGTGGTGACCAACCCGGAGGTGTCGTCGGTGCGCGACAGCGACCGCATCATCGGCCTGCTGGACAGCCGCACCGAGCTGGCCGAGCGGGGCGAGCGGATGGAGAAGCACCTGTTGCTGACGCGCTACGAAACCGCGCGGGCCAACCGCGGCGAGATGTTGAAGACGGAGGACGTGCTGGAGATCCTGTCGATTCCGCTGCTCGGCATCATCCCGGAGAGCCAGGAGGTGCTGCGGGCGTCCAACATCGGTTCGCCGGTGACCTTGAGCAACCCGCTGAGCGCCCCGGCGCGGGCCTATTTCGATGCCGCCCGCCGGCTGCGCGGCGAGACGGTGCCGATGACCGTGCCCGAGGAAAAACGTGGCTTCGTGCAGCGGCTGTTCGGGCGGAGGGTGGCGTGAGACTGCTGGACTTCCTGTTTGCCCGGCGCGGCACGGCCCCGCTGGCGCGCGAGCGGCTGCAGATTATCCTGGCGCACGAGCGGGCGCTGAACGGCAAGTCCGGCGACCTGGTGCGGGTGCTGCAGGAGGAGATCCTGGCGGTGGTGGCGCGGCACCTGAAGGTCGAGCGCGAGATGGTGCAGATCAAGCTCGATCGCGGGGCGGGCATTTCGACGCTGGAGATCGACATCCAGATGCCGGCCGAGGGCGCGGCGGCGCATTAACCGCTCCCAGGGAATAAGGAGAGTCGCGGCTGGCGCATGGCCGACCCCGGTTTGTTCCGGGGCGCTCGCGAATGCGGGAGAATTTTTGCGCTTTTGCCGTGGACTCTGGTGGCGCAGGGCGACGGCTGACAGCCACGGCAAGAGACGGATACAGCGGAGCGAGACGATCTCGTTCAGTAGTCTCATAACTGGGACGATTATGCAAAAATATAGACGGATATCGGGAATCGGGCGCAATTTTGGCCTTGGTTTGGCCGGTTTGGTTGCAGGAAACGTCTAAATTTTCATACAGTGCGCGGGCAACTAGAAAAAACTGCCCCTTATCGCAACTGTTGGATTGACTGAGGCGGCATAAACGCATAGGTTGAGGAAGAACGCAGGTCTGCGTTCGGCCGGAAACAGCCTAACGATACGTCACCAGGAACCGAATGCCTCGCCGGGCCGAAAAAATTGGAACGCTGCATCGGGTGCGCGGGCTGGCCTGCGGTGCCGTCGTTCTTGCCTTGGCGACACTCGCCCCGATTTTCGCCAACGCCACGCCCACGACGGCGACGCTGACCGTTGGCAACGCCGTCGCATCGAACAGCTACACCTTCACGCTGCTGCAGTGCACGAACAGTTCAGGTGGCGGCGCGACCGCGCCGACGGTTTGCGGCGGCGCCACGCCGGGCCAGTTCACCATAACCGCCACCAACACCATCAAAATTACCGGCAACGGCGGCGGCGCCATCGAGGGCACCAGCGTCGGCTACGTGGACACCTTCCTGGAATTCTCGGTCACCGCGCCGCTCGCCGCCACGGTGGGCTTCACGGCGCTCGGGTGCGGCGACAATCCCGGGGTTTCGAATCCGGGCTTCCCCTCGTGTTCCGGGTCAACGAACGCTGTCAAGACCGGCACCACCATAAACGCCTATTCCGATGCCGCATTGACCGCCAATATCGGTTCTGCATCAGCGAACTTCTCGAAGCTTAACCCCGATGCAACGTCCATTAACGCCTCGGCGAAATTGTCCAACACCCTAACGACGTTCTACGTGACCATGGACCTGGCCGCCAACTCCTCGTTCTACGCGGGCACCGCCGGCTACGCCGCCTTCGATTCCGTCGTGGTGAGTGCTCCCGAACCAACCGGCGTGGCGGTCTTCGCCGTCGCGCTGGCGGGGTTCGGCCTGATCCGCCGCCGCCGCCTCTCGACCTGACCGACTGCCGGTCCGGTGCATGACGCGCCGGACGCCCTTCGCACGGAAGTATCGCTCCACTGTCGGAATGACCACGTCGTTTCGCTCAAGGAAGAACGATCATGTCGCAAACCTTTAGCAACCAGCAGATGAACGACGCGGCTTTGGCGAATGCCGTGGTGTCCTTCTCGAACGTCCAGGCCAGCGAGTCGGACGTGTGGAGCACCTCGGACCAGTTCTCGGGCGGCAATCCGCTCGTTCCCTTTGCCGGCGTCTACGGCACCACGACGGCGCTGGACCCATATGATGCGCTGCAATGGGCCTCGATGCAGACCTACGTGTATGGCGTCGCGACGATGACCGTCACGTTCACCTACCATGTCGCCGTCTCCGCCGGATACCTCATCAGCGGCCTGCAGCAGGGCTACACGATCGACTTCAACGACGGCGCCAGCCTGATCAGTGCGGAAGAAACCGCCTACAACAACGGCGTCCAGGTCGCGGACATGACGGCGAGCGGGCTCAACGGCTCGACGGTGGCGCTCGGCGCGGGGTACGCGGCGCTTGATATCCAGGTGGTCCTCAAGCTTTCGGTCAACGACCCGACCGGCAATTCGGACATCGGGATCAGCCAGATCGAGCAGGGTGTCTCCGTCATCGCCGGCGGTCCGGTGCCGATCGGCGGCGGCGGCAGCAACGATGGCGGCGGCGGCTCCGGCTCCGGCACGATCAGCGGCATCGCCTTCCTGGACGCCAACGACTCGCAGGTTGTCAGCGGCACCGGCATTGCCGGCGTGAAGGTGTATTTGGAGAACAGCACCGGCATGGTGGTGCTGAATTCGACGACCACCGACGCCAACGGCGGCTATTCGTTCACCGGCCTTGGGGCGGGCATCTACACGGTGGTGTTCAGAACCCCGGCCAGTTACGTCCACAGCACGGTGGTGACCGACACGGTGACCGTGGTGGACAATACCACCGCGACCGCGAATGCCGGGTTCTACATTCCGCCGACCTTCGCGACGACGGTCTACCTGGACAGCAACGGCAACGGGACCCGCGACGCGAACGAGACCGTGCTGGCGGGCGTGACCGTGCAACTGCAGGACGGCAACGGCAACGTCGTGGCGACCGGACACACCAGCAGCGCCGGCACGGTGCTGTTCGGCAACCTGACGCCGGGCAGCTACCAGGTCGCGGTGCTCGATCCCGGCTACTTGGTCACGCAGCAGGTCAACGTGGGAACGGTGGACGTGCTGACCTCGGGGCAGAACGCCACCGCAACCGAGGGGCTGACGCTGCCCGCCTCGATCTCCGGCACGACGTTCATCGACAACAACGCCGACGGCATCCGCGATACCGGCGATATCGATCTTGGCGGCGTGGCGGTGGTGCTGATGAGCGGCACCAGCACGGTCGCGACCGCAGTCACCGACATGGACGGCAACTACAGCTTCCTCGGCCTGCTGCCGGGCAGCTATTCGGTGGTGTTCACCACCCCGTACGGCAATACGGCGACCACGGCGCTAACCGACACGGTGACACTGGTTTCAGGCGCCTCGCCGGTCGAGAACGCCGGGTTCTACGTGCCCGCCGCCATCGCCGGCACGGCGTTCATCGACAACAACGCCAACGGCACGCTGGACCCCACCGGCGATACCGTGCTGGCCGGCGTGACGGTTACGCTGGACAATGCGGCCGGCACGGCGATTGCCACGGCCACCACCGATGCGTCGGGCAACTACAGCTTCGCCAATCTCAGGCCGGGCGACTATTCGGTGGTGTTCAGCACCCCGGGCGGCGATGTCGCGACCACGGCGACCACCGATGCGGTGACGCTGACCTCGGGCGACCTGGAGACGGCGAACGCCGGCTTCTTCGCGCCCGCGACCATCACCGGCACCACGTTCAGCGACGTCAACAGCAACGGCACGAAGGACTCCGGCGATGCCGGCCTGGGCAAGGTGACGGTATCACTGCTGAGCGGCGGATCGCAGGTTGCAACGACGACCACCACTTCGAACGGCGCCTACAGCTTCACCGGCCTGGCGCCGGGCAGCTACACCGTGGCGTTCACCACGCCAAGCGGCGACACCGCGACCACGCCGATCAGCGACGCGGTGACGCTCGCCTCCGGCGGCACCGCCGTCACGAATGCCGGTTTCTTCGTGCCGGTGGCGGCAACCGGCGCGATCACCGGCACCACGTTCATCGACAACAACACCAACGCCACCCTGGATAGCGGCGACACCACCCTCGCCGGCGTGACGGTGACGCTGCTGAACGGCACGACGACGGTGGCGAGCACCAGCACCAACGCGACCGGCGGCTACAGCTTCACCGGATTGCTTGCCGGCACCTATACGGTGGCGTTCGCCACCCCGACCGGCGACGTGGCGACCACCGCGCTCAGCGATACCGTGGTGCTGCCCGCGGGCGGCACGGCGAGCGCGAACGCCGGCTTCTACGTGCCGGCGAGGATCACCGGCACCACGTTCATCGACAACAACGTCAACGCCAAGCTCGACACCGGCGATGGCAACCTGGCCGGCGTGACCGTGACGCTGAAGAGCGGCACGACGACGCTGGCGAGCACGCTGACGAACTCCATTGGCGGCTACAGCTTCGTCAACCTGAAGCCGGGCACCTATACGGTGGTGTTCAGCACCCCATGCGGCGATGTGGCGAGCACGGCGCTCAGCGATACGGTGACGCTGGCTTCCGGCGGGTCGGCGGTGGAGAATGCCGGCTACTACGCGCCGGCGAAGATCACCGGCATCGCGTTCGGCGACAAGAACGCCAACGGCACCCAGGACTATGGCGAGAGCGGCCTGGCCTGCGTCACGGTCACGCTGAAGAATGCTGGCGGCACCGTGGTGGCGACGACCACCACCAACTGCAGCGGCGCCTACAGCTTCACCGGCGAGAAGCCGGGCACCTACACGGTGGTGTTCACCACCCCGGGCGGCGACGTGGCGACCACGCCGGTCAGCTATTCGGCGACCCTGGTCTCCGGCGGTTCGGCGGTGGAGAACGCGGGCTTCTATGCCTCGTCCGGGTGCAACGGCAGCGCCACCCTCTCCGGCGAAGTGTGGAACGACAGCAACGCCAACGGCAGCCTGAACTGCGGCGAAGGCGGCCTGTCCGGCACCAGGGTGCAACTGCTGAACGGCACCGGCTCGCTGGTGCTGGCCACCGCGACGACCAATTGCTACGGCAAATACAGCTTCGGCTCGTTGGCCAGCGGGTCATACGAAATCAAGGTGCTGGCGCCGAGCGGCGACGTGTTCTCGCCGCTGGTCACGGGCTGCGGCACCACCAGCGCGGTTTCGCCCACCAGCGGCCTGTCCAACGTCATCACGCTGAGCAGCTGCTCCAGCGTGACGGTGAATGCCGGCGTGCATCCGATGATCTCCTTCGCCGGTGGCTGCGGAACGTCGGGCACCAACACCAATATCTGCGGCTGGGACGATGGGTGCCAGGAATACGGCGGCTACAACGGCAGCTACGGCTGCGGCTGGACCTACAGCAGCGGCTGCGGCGACTATCATTACCAGTCCTGGGGCGGTTGCTCCGGCGGGACGGCCTCGACCGCGCCGATCAAGCCGTTTGCCTCGATCAGCCTCGCCGACACCGCCACCATCACCATGACCATCTCCGTCACCGCCAACGGCGTGAAGACGGATGCGGACGGCCTGTTGAGCGGCACCGGCCTGACCAAGACGGGTGTGGGCACCTACACGCTCGCCACCGCGAGCGCGGCGACGCTGACCGCGGAAATGCAGGCCCTGGTGTTCACCCCCACGACCGGCCAGGTGGCGCCCGGCCTGAGCGTCACCACCGGGTTTGCCCTTGCCGCCACCGACGGCAACGGCTTCACCGACACCGACAGCACCACCAAGGTGACGGTGACGGCGGCCGACACCGCGCCGACGCTGACTCAGGCGACCCTCTCGCTCAGCGTGGCCGAGGGCGGCACGCTGCAGAACCTGCTGCCCACGATCCTCGCCAACGTCCACGACGTGGATGTCGGCGACCAGGCCAGGCTGACCATTTCCTCCATCGGCCAGTCGAACACGGCCGGCTTCGTCTACTACGACGCGGCCAAGGGCCTGCTGACCTATACGGCGGACGGCTACAACCCGAACAAGACCACAGACAGCTTCACCTACACGATCGCCGACCCGCATGGCCTCAGCGTCACCGGCACGGTCAATGTCGCCATCAGCGGTGCGGCGCTGTCCACCTCGGTCGGCACCACCTGCGGCGACTGCATGACGCTGTCGGCTTCGAATGCCCGCATCGATGCGCTCGGCGGCAGCGACTCGCTGACCATCTCCGGCAGCAACGACGCGGTGTTCGCCGGCAACGGCATCGACTCCGTCTCGGTGAGCGGCAAGAGCAACGTCATCCACACCGGGGCCGGCACCGACACGATCAATTTCGGCTGCACCGCCACCGGCAATAC
>CAIMEK010000619.1 GCA_903839965.1 uncultured Acetobacteraceae bacterium
ATCTGCAACCGCCGCTCCCCCCGCCAACCCGCCGACCGCCGCTTCCCCCGTCAACCCGCCAACCGCCGCGCCCCGCGCCGCGCGGCCCCGCGCCGCCCCGGCCCCCGCACTCCCGCCGCCGCCGCAACTGCCCCCGAACGCCCCCGCCTGGCTGCGCGAGTACCGGCCCTCGATCGTCTTGCCCTTCGGGCGCATAAAACCCGCCTGACCCGGCGCGCGCCTTCGCGCGCCGCCCGCCGCCCACGTGTGCCCATTTTGTTCCGTTCTCGTAATCATATAATGGGTCAGCGCCGGCCCGCGACAGCCACGCCCTTGCGTGGCGAAAGCGCCCGCGACAGCCACGCCCTTGCGGGACGAAAGCGGCTCCGTCACCCACCAACGCAACTCATGCCTCATACCGGTCAGCCCAAGGGTAACCCATGCGAGCGCGCCCCGTAGAGGCGGGCCGACCGGTTCAGGCTTGCCCGCAGTTGCGCGATCTTTCTCAGCAGCAGGGTCGCCCGCGGCATCTCTGCGGCGGCTTCGTCGAGCCGGTCGTCGATGCCCGCGGCCGGCTCGAAAGCCTCGTCGGCGGCATCGTCGAAAATCGGCGTGTCCTCGGCCCACAGACCCGCCATCCATCGGCCCGGTCGCATGTACCCGGCGACCAGGGCATTTTCCCGCCCAGGCGGAAGCGGCCGGATGCTGCGCTCGACCGGGGTGTTGTCCACTTCCACCCCGCCATCGCCCAGCACCACGCTCAGCCCTCGCCAATGCCGAAACGTTAATCCCGGGCTCCAGGCTCTCCGCCCCCAGCGCCGCCTTCTCCGCGGCTGTCCATCGACGGCCTCGCGACCCGGCCAGGCCCGCCGCTTCGCATCAATGGCCGCTGAGGATCTGGCTCAGGAACAATTTCAGGCGGTCGGTCTTCGGGTTCTCGAACAGTTCCTTAGGCGGCGCGATTTCCACGATCTCGCCGGCGTCCATGAACACCACCCGATCGGCCACCCGCCGCGCGAACCCCATCTCGTGGGTCACGCAGATCATCGTCATGCCGCTCTCGACCAGCTCGATCATGGTCTCAAGCACTTCCTTGATCATCTCGGGGTCCAGCGCCGAGGTCGGCTCGTCGAACAGCATCACCTTCGGCCGCATGCACAAGGCCCGCGCGATCGCCACCCGCTGTTGCTGCCCGCCGGAAAGCTGGTGCGGGTACTTCTTGGCCTGCTCGGGAATCTTCACCCGGCGCAGGTAGGTCATCGCCACTTCCTCGGCCTCCGCCTTGCGCAGCTTGCGCACCCAGATCGGCGCGAGAGTGCAGTTCTCCAGAATGGTCAGGTGGGGAAACAGGTTGAACGACTGGAACACCATGCCGACTTCGCGGCGCACCGTGCTGAGCGCGCGCACATCGTCGGACAGTTCCGTGCCGTCCACGATAATGGTGCCCTTCTGGTGCTTCTCCAGCCGGTTGATGCAGCGGATGATCGTGGACTTGCCGGAGCCGGACGGGCCGCACACCACCACCCGCTCGCCTTCCGCGACATTCAGCGACACATCGCGCAGCACGTGTAGGCTGCCGAACCACTTGTTCACCTTGTCGATGACGATCATCGGCTGTCCCGGTGCCTTCAGGGGTTCAGTCGCTTCCGGCATGTCTGCTGCGAAACTCATTGACTGTCCTCTTGCGCGAAGTGCTGTCCGCCGGGACCTAACTAGCAAACTAGCGGCGGCTCGGGAATAGCGGCCGGGGGTCGCCCGGCCGCTATCTGCGTCAGAATACGGGAAGGGTTCCCAAGGGAACCTGCAGGTATTTGACCGACAATTCTTCGAGCTCGCCGCTCTGCTTCACCAGGAAGATGAACGTGTTGCAGAACTGCAGCAGGTCGGCATTGCCCTTCTTGACCGCCAT
>CAIMEK010000620.1 GCA_903839965.1 uncultured Acetobacteraceae bacterium
CAGCCCGGACACGCCGGCTCCCTTCAAGCCGCCGAACAGCACGCATGGTATGACGAGCAGGACGATGGCAACCCCCGCCTGCCAGGGCGACAGGCCGCAGATCAGGGCAATCAGCGCAATGCCGGACAGCGCGCTGGCGACCTCGCGGAACAGCAGGCCAAGCGAGGAAATGATGCTGGTCAGGGGTCCCGCAGCACGGCCGTACTGCAGGCCCAGGTATTGGGGGATCGTCTTCAGGCCAGTCCGGCGCAACGGCGAGGCGTAAAAGACGGCCATCAGGATCAGCCCGAATCCCATGCCGAACGTGAACCACCAGGCGGACAAGCCGACGATGAATGCAAGCTGGGTGGTGCCGATGGTGGCCGATCCGCCGACGCTGGTTCCCGCGATGCTGCCGGCCACCAGGATGGCTCCCGAGGAGCGGCCGCAAAGGCTGAACCCCTCGGCCGATGCAACGGAACGAGCCGACCAAGTCGTGACCGCCACAATGACGGCAAGCGTCGCCAGCAGGCTGAGCAGGTGAATGGAGGTCAAAGCCATCGTCGTCGCTGTGCATCCCAGGCCTTATCGGAGCGATCATCGATGCGTGGCGGGAAGAAGTCCCATCGCAAATGCTGAGACCGGCACTGCATCGCCCGACCGGGCGCGCGGTGCCGCGCCCGGGGCCTGCCGGGTCGCGGCCGGAAGAGATTGCCGCCTCAGCCCGGAATGATACCCGGCACCAGGAACTGCTGCACTGCCACCAGCAGGCCGAGCAGCAGCGTCAGCACGATGCTGTGCACGAAGGTTCGGGCGAACACGACCCCCTCCTGGCCCTTCAGGTTGGTCACCGACACGCCGGTGGCGATGTTCTGCGGCGAGATCATCTTGCCCATCACGCCGCCCGACGAATTGGTTGCGGCGAACAGGATGGGATTGAGGTCGAGCTGTCGTGCCGCGACCACCTGCAGATTGCCGAACAGCGCGTTGCCCGACGTGTCGCTGCCGGACAGCATGACCGCGACCCAGCCGAGGAAGGGCGACAGCAGCACGAACAGGTGGCCGGTGGAGGCGACGCCCTTGCCCAGGGTGTAGGCCAGGCCGGAGTAGTTCATCAGGTAAGCGAGTCCGACGATCAGCATCACCGTGACCACCGCCAGCCAGGCTTGGCGAATGGTCTCGCCGATACAGATAATGAAATCGGCCGCCCGCAGGCGGACGAGCACCGCGGTGATGACCACCGCCAGCAGGATGGCCGTGCCCGTGGTCAGCGGCTGGAACAGCCAGACCGCCGCATAGGGCTTGTCGTTGTAGAGCGTGATCGAGATCGCCTGGTGCAGGCCGGGCCAGGCGATCGCCTGCTGCCCGATGGTAAACACCGAGAACGAGGTCCACAGGATCACGGTGGCGGACACGATCACCCAGGGAAGCCAGCCCTGCCAGGCCGGCACGTCGGAAACCTTGCGTGCGCCGCCCAGCGACGGGTTGCGGACCTCGAACTCGGCGGACGGCGGCGGCCGCCAGACCTGCAGGAACGCCAGGGTCACGATCAGAGAGCCCAGCGAGGACAGCACGTCGGTCAGCGTGTAGTCGATGAAGTTGGAAGCCAGGAACTGCGATGCCGCAAAGCTGCCGCCGGCGACCAGCAGCACCGGCCACAACGCCTTGATGGAGCGCCAGCCGCCGTAGATCCCGATGACGTAGAATGGCAGCAGGACTGCCATGAACGGCAACTGCCGGCCGATCATCGCCGCCAGCGCCGTGGTCGGCAGCCCGGTCACCGCGCCCAGCACCGTCACCGGCGCGCCCAGCGCACCGAATGCCACCGGGGCGGTGTTGAAGATCAGCACATAGACCAGCGCCTCCACCGGCGGATAGCCGACCAGGATCAGCAGCGAGCTGGTGATGGCAACCGGCGTGCCGAAGCCCGAGACGCCCTCCAGCAAGGCGCCGAAGCAGAACCCCACCACCACCAGAATCACCCGGCGGTCATTGGGCAGGTGGGTGATCACCCAGGTGCGGAACGCCTCGAAACGGCCGGAGCGCACGGCCACGTTGTAGAGCAGCAGGGCATTCAGCACGATCCACATCACCGGCCAGAGCGCGAACACCGCGCCGTTCAGCACCGCCTGGAACGCCAGGCCGACCGGCATCTGCCAGGGCAGGATCGCAACGACCAACCCGACGACCAGCCCGGCCAGAGCGGCCTGCCATGCCGGCCGCCGCAGCAGCCCGAGCAACAGGAGGACCGCGAGGATCGGCAAGACGGCCACCAGCACGGAGAGCCCGAGGCTGTCTCCAACCGGTGTCAGAAGCTGGCGGAACATGGGGCATCCTTGCTGGGCGTGACGTGGCGAGGCTGGGGAATCGGTTGCAACTATGTGACGATACGGGCTGGCGGGCCAGTCGGGATTCCAGGGCCCCTGCCTCTGAAGTGTCTTGCCCATGGCTTCCCGGGCGCGGTGGCTTCTGGCAAGGTTGCCGCCGACCACCACCTCGGGGAGCCAAGTCGTGATCCATGTCATCGCTATCGTCACCGCCAAGCCTGGCATGCGCGGCGCCATCCTTGCGGCGTTCAAAGCCAATATTCCGGCGGTGCGCGCCGAGCAGGGCTGCCTCGAATATGGCCCGGCGACGGATGCCGATGGGATCGGTCCGTTCCAGACGCAACTCGGCCCGGACACCTTCATGGTGATCGAGAAATGGGACAGCGTCGAGGCCCTGAAGGCGCACGCCGCCGCGCCGCACATGGCCGCTTACGGCGCGAAGACCCGCGACATGATCGCCAGCCGGGCGATCCACGTGCTCGCGCCGGCCTGACCGGCGCGCGGCGCCCGGGCGGGCTGTCGGCTCGTCGGCGAACCGTTGTCGGGCGGCCCCAGCCCTTTCAGCGCCTTGTTCGGCAGGAAGCCCAGTCCCCGCTCCGCCTCTGCGCGGTTGGCCGGCCAGTCCTGCGTTGGATCGGTGGTCGGGTCTCCCGGCTCGGCGATCTCCGTCAATGCGCGCGCCGTGCCTTGCCTCCTCATGCGACCGCGAGCACGGCGGCGAGCACGTCGTTCAGGGCGGAGAGGTCCATCTTCGCGTCGGTTTCGTTGGCGACGGCCACGATGCGGTTGGCCCCACGCACGATGAAGACGCGCTGGTCCGAGGCACCGGAAAGCCAGGCGGCGTCGGGCGGCAACGCCGGGAAGCGGCGGTCGGCATTGGTCCAGAATGCGGCGGCGTAGCTGGTGCCGCCATGGTTCGCGGCGAATGCGTAATCGACCCAGTCCGGGGGCAACAGCCGCACGTCGTTCCACACGCCGTCCTGCAGGTACAGCACCGCGAACTTCGCCCAGTCACGCAGGGTGGCGAAGGCCGAGCCGGAGCCGATGAGGTTGCCGGCGATGTCGGCGGACATGCGGTAGCTGCTCATCCCGAGCAGGTCGGGCAGCAGTTCGTAGACCGTGGCGTGGTAGGGCAGGCCCCGTCGCTCGATCCGGTCGCGGATGATCGCGGCCAACACGTTGAGCCCCACATTGATGTAGCGAAACACGGCACCCGGCCGCGCGGCCACGATATTCGCCTGGGCGGCGGCGAAGGCGTCCACGGCATCGCAGTAGACCGCCGAGGCCTCGAAGCCGAGCGTGGTCGCGTCCGGCCCGAGGCACGCCATTGCGAGGCCGCTACGCATGCGCAGCAGGTCGTCGAGCGTGATCAGGGCGTGGATGCCGCGCGGATCGCGCCAGGCTGGCGCCGGAGCGGGCGCGTAAACGCCCTCCAGCCAGCCGAGATGGATGAGGCGGCCGATCAGCGTGCCGGTTATCGACTTGTTCATCGACCAACTCGGCGTTACCCGGTCCGGCGCTCCGCCCGCGCCGTAGCGCTCGAACAGCACGCGCTCGGGCGTGGCGACCAGCACGCCGTAGACGCCCGGCGAGACCGCGAAGAACCGGTCAATGGCATGGGCCAGCGCGGGAGCGGCCGCCGCGGGCGGCGGCACGTCGTCGCCGAGCGGCCAGAGCCGGCCCGAGGGTGCCGCACGCGGGATCGGCGCCGCCGTGACGCAAGCGGGCTCGAGCCCACCAAGGACGATCCCGCCCCAGCCGACCGGAGCCGCCGCCCGACCCATGACCGGCCCACCGAACCCGGGGTCGTCCCAGGTCACCGTGACCCGCCGGGAGGCGATGTCCGGCACGATCGCGATCGCACCCGCCGCCATCGCCGCTTCGAGCCGGGCCACGCGCGGTGCTGCATCGGTTTGTATATCGAGCCCGTCGGTCGGCGGAACGCCGCGCCAACGGCGGCGCGCCAGGGCATCGGCCCAGTCCAAGCCGCTGACGAAGGCCATGTCCACGAGTCGCTTGGCGGCGAAATTCATCTCCCGCGCCCGCAGCGCGCGTTCGGTCACGTCGTAAACCAATGGCCTCGGAAGTCCGGCGATGCCACCCGGGACAAACGGCACGCGGCTGTCGAGCGGGCTCTCGCCGCCCACCGTGGGCGCCCAGTGGGGATGGAACGCAGGAACCACAGCCGGCCCGGACACATCGTTCATCGTTTCCTCCCTGTCCGGGCCGCATGCCCGGCCGCCGTGATGCCAGAGTGTGGCCGCTTGAGGCGACTTCGTCGCAAAGCGTGAACCACATCATCGAGCAAAAACTTAGAGCGTTATCGCTTTGCCCGCCAGACGTGATGACACTCCGGACGACCGGACCGCATGCTGCAATAAGCGGCGCGCTGCCGAAAACCGCCTGCTCAGCTCTGCACGATGAAGAACAGATAGGCCGCGAACAGGATCAGGTGCACGGCGCCCTGGATAACGTTCGTACGGCCGCTTGCAAAGGTGATCGTGCTGACCCCAAGGGTCAACAGCAGCATGATGAGGTCGGTATGCTCCACGCCGAGCTCGATGGTCCTGCCGGTGAACTGGCTGATGAGGATCACCACGGGAATGGTCAGGCCGGACGTCGACAGGATCGAGCCCAGGAAGATGTTGACCGACCGCTGAAGATGGTTCGCCATCGCCGCGCGTACTGCGCCGATGGCTTCAGGCGTCCCAACGAGGATCGCGATGATCACGCCGCCCACCGGGGCCGGGGCCTGCAGCGTTTCGATGAAATAATCGATCGGGAACGCCAACTGCTTGGCCAGGAACGTGACCGGAATGAGATATGCGATCAGCATTCCCGCGTGATGCACCACCGAACGGACGGACGCTGTCGGTGACGCGTGCGCGACGGTGTCGCCGTCCAGCATGAAATATCCGCTGTGGCGGCGGGTCTGCATCAGCAGGAAGACGGAATAGAGCCCAATCGACATGAAGACCAGGAACAGCTCCTGCGCACCCGACAGCGTCGGGCCCGGCGTGGTGGTCGTGTAGTTGGGCATGATCAGGCTGAAGACGACGAGGGGTATGATAACGCCCAGATAGGCATTCGCTCCTTGCAAATTGTAATGCTGCTCGCGATGCCGCCACCCTCCCATCAGCAGCGACAGGCCAACCATGCCGTTGAGGATGATCATGACGACGGCGAACAGCGTGTCGCGCGCCAGTGTCGGATTGTTCTGGCCGTGCAGCATCGCCGCCGAAATGCTGGTCACCTCGATGGACATGATCGACAGAGTCAGGATCAGCGTGCCGAAGGGCTCGCCGAGCTGTTCGGCAAGATGGTCCGCGTGGTGAACGACCAACAAGGCCGAGGCCAGGACGGCCACGAACAACCAGACGAAAATGAGCGTCAGCCAGAACGGATCGCCAAGCCGGGCGAACAGGAGGCTGCCGGACCAGAGGAACGCCAGGCTGGTTCCCACGCTGAAGGCGAGAACGCACCACTTTCGAATGAACGGCACAATTGCGCGAAACATGCTGCCCCCGCCGCGGTTTCGACCTCCACCAGCAGCCCGTTCGCCGGCGGATTGGAACAACTATGCCGGGCAACCCCGTGTTTAGGCCAGCCTCCATTGTCGGGACCGTGGCAGCAAAGGCACGTCCACGATCCGCTAGGCCGGCGGCATTCCGCCCGCGATGGCGGAGCAGAATTCCCGGAACGCCGCCGCATCCACGTACGACTTTTGCGTGCCACGCCGCGTTACCGACACCGCCGCGTAGCGCACCGCCCAGTGCAGCGCGTCGGCAACATCGTGGCTCCGGACGTAGAAATGGGCGAAGCTGCCGATGAAGGCGTCCCCCGCGCCGGTGGTGTCCACGGGCTGCACCGGCACCGCCGGAATGTGCCGGATGCCGGCCTGTGTCACCAGCAACAGGCCGTCGCTGCCCAGGGTGACGATGACGGTTGCGATGCCGGCGTCGAGCAGCCTGCGGGCCGCCGTTTCGACCGCCATCGCGGTTTCCGTCGGTAGGCCCGTGAGCAGCGACAGCTCGCTGCGGTTGGGAGCCAGGAACGTCACGTCGCGCAACTTCGCGAGATCGAGGTCGGGCGTTGCCGGGGCCGGATTCAGCAACACCTGCTTGCCATGGCGCGCGGCGAAAGCGATGGCGTAGTAGACGGTCTCCAAGGGCACCTCGAGCTGCAGCAGGATGAGGTCGCAGCCGAGCAGGTCGTCCGTCGCCGCGTCGACGTCCGCGGGGCGCAGATGGGCGTTGGCGCCTTTGATGATGAGGATGCTGTTCTCCCCCGAGGGCTCGACGAAGATGGGCGCCACGCCGCTGGAGGCGCCCGGCACCACGCCGACATGGCGCGCGTCGATGCCGGCGTCACGGAAATTGGCGATGGTGTTCTGGCCGAACACGTCGTCGCCGACCTTACCGACCATCAGCACGTCGCTGCCCAGGCGGGCGGCGGCGACGCCCTGGTTGGCGCCCTTGCCGCCGGCGCCCATTTCGAAGCGCGGCGCCTCGATGGTTTCGCCGCGCCCGGGCATGCGGGTCACGTAGGTGATCAGATCGACCATGTTGCTGCCGACGACGGCGATGCGGGGACTCATCGGGTGCGGACTCCGGATGATTGCGCCGGGCTTCCGGCGGCACTGTCGAGGACAGCCGACCCGCGCCGCGCGATCCGCCCACCCTCCGATGGGGTGAGCGGATACCGACGCGGGTCGTGTGGGAAGCGTCACATCATATGGGCATCGAACAACCGGAACGCCGAGTCCGGATACTGCGTCCAGCTCAATTTGGCCGTGGCGGCCTGCAGGATTGCGTCGAAATGCAGGAACAGCAGCGGCGCGTCGTCGATCAGCTGCGCCTGCGCCTTGTGGTAGAGCGCGGCCCGCTCGGCCTGGTTGGTGACTGAACGCGCCTGGGTCAGCAACCCGGTCACGACATCGCTGCGGTAGCCGGCGAAGTTGTTCGGGCCGTCGTTGGTGAAATAGAAGAACATGTTGCCGTCCGGGTCGTAACGGCCGCTCCAGGGCGACATGCACAGGTCGAAATCGCGCTGGCGCAGCACCGTGATCAGGCTGGTGGCATCGATCTGTTTGATCTCGACCTTGAACCCGGCCTGCCCGGCCTGCGCCTGCAGGATCTGCGCGATCCGTACCATCTGCGGCGAGTTGGTGACGGTGATCGCGACCGCAACCGGCTGGGTCACGCCGGCGGCCTGCAACAGGCTCTTGGCGCGCGCCGCGTCGGTCTTGATGCCGGTGGCCGTCTTGTCGAACGCCCAGCCGATCGCCGGCGAAAGCGGTCCGTGTGAAACTTCGCCGGTGCCGAAATAGACGACGTTCTGCACCACCGCCGTGTCGATCGCCGCGGTGAAGGCCTGCCGCACCCGCACATCGGCGAACGGGGCCCGCGTGCAATTGAAGGAGAACGCGTTGAAGCCTACGCCAGGCATCTGCGCCACCTTGACCGCGCTTTCCTTCGCCAGCGTGGCGACGGCCTGCGGCGGGACGCTGTCGATGAGCTGCAGGGTGCCGCTGCGCAGATTCGCCAGGCGCGCCGTCTCATCCGGCAGCGAACGGTAGACCAGGCGCTCGAAGCCCTGCTTGGGGCCCTGCCAGTAGCCGGGGAATGCCTCCAGCACGAGTTCGGAGTTCTTCGTCCACGACGCAAACTTCCACGCGCCGGCACCGACAGCCCGGGAGGCGAAATCGGCGCCCAGGCGCTTCACCGCGGTCGGCGAGACGATCATGCCGGCCCGGTTGGTCAGCACGAGCGGCAGCGGCGCGTAGGGCGCGGTCAGCGTGATCGTGAAGGTGCGCGGACCGGTGACGGTCACCGCCTTGAACGGGCCGTAATCCGCGCGGCGGATCGAGCCGACCGCCGGATCGTTGTAGCGTTCGATATTCGCCCGCACAGCTTCCGCATCCAGCACCGTGCCATCGTGGAAGGTGAGGTTTTCGCGCAGGGTGAAATTGTAGGTCAGCGGGTCCGCCATCGTGAAACTGGCCAGGCCCGGCGTGACGGTGCCGTCCGGATGGGCGATCAGCAGCGTCTCGTGCAGGTTGTAGACCACCTGCGTCTCGAAGAACGAGGCGGAGAAGGCGGGATCCAGCGTCACCGGGTCCGACACGACGCCGATGGTGAGCGTGTTGGCCTGGGCGCGGGCACCGGATGCGCGCAGTACCACTGGGGCGGCGAGGGCAGCACCGAGCACGGCACGACGGCTGACATCGATTGAGCTGTTCATGGTGGCTCCAGGGTGTTCAGGGTTACGGGAAAATCTCAGTCACGTGGATCGAGACGGTCGCGCAGGCCGTCGCCAAGCAGGTTGAAGCCCAGCACCGTCAGGAAGATCGCGGCTCCGGGGAACCAGGCGAGCCAGGCGGCCTGGTCCAGGAAGCCCACGGCGTCGTGCAGCATGTTGCCCCAGCTCGGGATCGGCGGCTGAACGCCCAATCCGAGGAAGGACAGGTAGGCCTCGGTAATGATCGAGGATGCCAACATCACCGAGGCCTGCACCAGGATCGGCGACAACGTGTTGGGCAGTACGCAGCGCCACAGGATCGTGACCTCCTTGAATCCCAGCGCGCGCTCCGCGGTGACGAAATCCAGCCCGCGCACCGCCAGCGCCTGTCCGCGGGCGACCCGCGCCAGTACCGGCAGGTTGACCACCGCAATCGCCAGGATGGTGTTCGACAGCGAGGCGCCCAGGGCGGCGGTGATCCCAAGCGCCAGCAGGATGCCGGGAAAGGCCAGCAGCACGTCCATGCAGCGCATCAGCACGCTGTCGGTCCAGCCGCCGGCAAAGCCCGCAACCAGGCCGATCGGCAGACCCAACAGCATGGCGCCACCGACGCTGGACAACCCGACCAGCAGCGAGACGCGCGCGCCATAGAGGATGCGCGCCAGGATATCGCGCCCCAGATCGTCCGTGCCGAGCCAGTGCATTCCCGAGGGAGGCGCCAGCGTCGTCAGGAAGTCCGGGTTTTCCGGCGTGTAGGCGGCCAGCATCGGCCCGAACACCGCAGCCAGCAATACGGCCACCGCGATCAGTACGCCCAGCGCGCTGCGCGGCTCGGTCAGCAGCCGCCACCATTGCGACCGCTCGCGTCGCACCACGACATCGGCCCCGGCGGCGCTCACCGCGCACTCCGCAGGCGGGGATCGAGCACGGTGTAGAGCAGGTCGGTGGCCAGGTTGATCAGTACGAACAGCGTCGCCGTCACCAGGATGGCGCCCTGCACCACCGGGTAGTCGCGGGCGAAGATCGCATCGACCGTCAACTTGCCGATGCCGGGCCAGGAGAACACGCTTTCGGTGATCACCACGCCGCCCAGCAACTGGCCGAATTGCAGGCCGACCAATGTCAACACCGGCAGCATGGCATTGCTGAGGGCATGGTGCCAGACGACGCGCCACGCCGGCATGCCCTTGGCCTTCGCGGTGCGGATATAGTCGGCGGACAGTACCTCGATCATCGCGGCGCGCGTCATCCGCATGGTGGCGGCGGCCATGGCCGTGCCGAGGGTCAACGCCGGCAACACCAGGTGGCTGAAAGCGGCGTGCGGGTCCGACAGGAACGGCACGTAACCCGATGACGGCAGCAGCGGCACCGAGATCGACAGGCCCAGGATCAGCAGGATGCCGAGCCAGAAGCTGGGCAGCGACAGGCCGCACAGGGCCAGCAGCGAAACGGCGAGGTCGGCGGCAGTGTTGCGCCGGACCGCCGCGATGATGCCCGACGGGATCGCCACCAGCAGCGACACCACCATCGCTGCAGCGCCGAGCTGCAAGGTCGGCACCAGGGCTGAGCCGATCATGGCCGTCACCGACCGGCCGGTCTGGATGGAGCGGCCGAGATCGCCCACCAGCACATGGACGAACCAGGCGAAGAAGCGCACCACCAACGGGTCGTCCAGCGCATATTTGGCCCGCAACGCCGCGATGGCCGCGGGATCCGCCTCCAGCCCCAGCATCGCCGTCACCGGATCGCCCGGCACCATCGCCAACAGGCCGAAGGACAGCACGCAAAGCCCGAACAGGACGGGCACGAGGGCGGCGAGCCGCCCCAGGATCGTGCGTATCATGGCGTTGTCCTCGCCGCCGCGTCGCGCGCGCTGCGGTAGACGGCGATCCGATTGGCGAGCGGCGTTGCCGCCGCATCCGCCGTCTCGGGCCGCGCCACGGCAGGCAGGTCGGCCGCGAACAGGCAGGCGGAAAACTGATTCGCCGAGACCGCGAGCAGCGGCGGATGCGGGTTTTCCCGGCAGACCGGGCGGACCAGCGGACACCGATTGGCGAAGCGGCAACCCGGCGGCACGGCGGTCGGGTCGGGCGGCTCGCCGGTCAGCGGCACGTGCTGGCGGGCGCCGACCTCGGTGCGCGGCGCCGCCGCCAGCAAGGCGCGGGTGTAGGGATGGGTGGGATTGGCGAAAAGCTGCGCGGCCGGTGCGGTTTCCACCACCCTGCCCGCGTACATCACGGCTACGTCGTCAGCGAGATGGCGCACCAGCGCAAGGTCGTGGGAGATGAACAGCAAAGCGACGCCGGTATCGCGCTGCAGGTCCTGCAGCAGGTTCACCACCTGGGCCTGCACCGATACGTCGAGCGCCGACACCGGCTCGTCGCAGACGATGATGTCCGGCTGCACCGACAAGGCGCGGGCGATGGCGATGCGTTGGCGTTGCCCGCCGCTGAACTCGTGCGGAAACCGATCGAGCAGGTCGGGCGACAGGCCGACGCGCTCCATCAGCGCCGCCGCACGCAGCAGCGCCGCCGGGCGGCCGCATAGCCCGTGCAGGCGCATCGGTCGGGTGAGCACGTCGCGGATGCGCTGGCGCGGGTCGAGCGAGCCGAACGGATCCTGGAACACCACCTGGATCCGCCGGCGCAGCGCCAGATTGGGCATCGTTTCGATGTCCACGCCGTCCAGCTGGATGCGTCCCGCATCGGCCGGATAGAGGCGCAGCAACAGCCGGCCGAGCGTGCTCTTGCCGCAACCCGACTCACCCACCACCGCCAGCGTCCGGCCACGCTCCAACCGCACGGTCACGCCATCGACCGCCAGCAAGCGCCGCCCGCCCGGCACGGCGAAGCTGCGGCTCAGGCCCTCGGCCCATAGCAGCGGGGGCGTCATGCCAGCGCCTCCACCGGGGCTCGCCAACAAGCGACGTCGTGGTTCGGCCCGATGGCGCGCATCGGCGGCTGTGTCCGGCACTCGGCGATGGCAAACGGGCAGCGCGGCGCGAAGCGGCAGCCCCCGGGCACGTTGGCCGGCGCGGGCATCCGGCCCGGGATCGGTTCCAGCCGCTGGATCGTTCCGCTCAACGACGGCATCGCCGCCAGCAACGCCAGCGTGTAGGGATGCTGGGCGTCGCGGAACAGTGTCGCCGCCGGGGCCGTCTCGACGATGCGGCCGGCATACATCACCACCACCTCGTCGGCGATCTCCGCCACCACGCCGAGATTGTGGGTGATGAACAGAATCCCCGCACCGGTGCGGTCGCGCAGCCCGGCGAGCAGGGTCAGGATCTGCGCCTGGATCGTCACGTCCAGCGCCGTCGTCGGCTCGTCGGCGATCAGCAGGGCGGGGTCGCAGGCCAGCGCCATCGCGATCATCACCCGCTGCCGCAGGCCGCCGGAAAGCTGGTGCGGATAGGCATCGAGCCGGCGTTCGGGCGCCGGCACCTGCACCAGGCGAAGCGCCTCCAGCGCGCGCTGGCGGGCCTCGGCCCGGCCGAGGCCGCGATGCACGCGCAGGGTCTCGCCGATCTGCCGCCCGACGGTGAATACCGGGTTCAGGCTGGTCATCGGCTCCTGGAAGATCATCGCCATGCGATTGCCGCGCAGCGCAGTCATCGCCCGTTCGTCGAGGGACAGCAGGTCCCTCCCCTCAAAGGTCAGTGCCTCCGCCGTGACCTCGCTGTGGCCGGGCTGCAGCAGGCGCATCAGCGCCAGCGCCGAGACGCTCTTGCCGGAGCCGGATTCACCGACGATGCAGAGGATGTGGCCCGGATCGACGTGCAGGGAAACGTCCTCCACCACCCGCACCCGACGTCCCCTTGGCCCCAGCGCCACGGATACCTTCTCCATGCGGAGGACCGGATCCACGCGAGGGGCGATCGGCGTCATGGCGCGCGCAAGCCGGGAATGGAGCGCAATTCGGCGATGCTGGGCAGGGCGTCGAAGGCGCCTTGCCGTCCGACAGTCAGCGCCGCCGCCTGCTGGGCGGCGATGACCGCCCGCGCCTCGGCGGACCCGCTGGCCAGCATCGCGGCCAGCACGCCACAGAATGTGTCGCCGGCGCCGGTACTGTCCACCGCACGCGCCTGGGGCGCGGCGTAGCGGTCCACCCCGTTCGCCCCGGCCACGATGCATCCGGCCGCACCGACGGTGACGATCGCCAGAGATGCCCCCGCCGCCAGCAGGGCCATCGCCGCCGCCGGGCCGTCCTGGCCGGTGATCTGGCGGGCCTCGACCGCATTGGCGACCACCACGCTGCAATGGGGCAGCATCGGGGTGGCGTTCCACAGCAGCGGCGCGGTGTTCAGCATGGTGCGCCCACGGGCCGCGCGCAGCGCCGCCGCGGTGGCGGCTTCGCTGAGATTGCCCTGCAGCAGCAGCCAATCGTCCGGATGGCAGGCGGCGCCGAACCGCGCGGCATCCCCGGCCGGCAGCGCCGCGGCGCGGGCGCCGGCGGTAACGATGCAATTCTCCGCATCCGGCAGGACCAGCAGAACGGACAGATCACTTGGGCCGGCCTGCCGCGGCAGTTCCAACGCCGCGAAGTCCTCCGCCCCCAGCCGCGCCGCAATCGCCTCCGCCTCGGCGTCGTCGCCCAGCGGAGCACACAGAAGAACCGGCAGCAGCCCGGTGCGCGCCGCGACCACCGCCTGGTTCAGCCCCTTGCCGCCGGGTGCGCAGCTTCGCTGCCCGCCCACCAGCGTTTCCCCGGGCAACGGCAGGCGGGAAACCGGCAGGCTGATATCCAGCCCGGCATTACCGAGGACAAGCAGGCGGCTCATGGCCTGGCGCGATCCGCCTCCGCCATCAGAATCTTCAGCCGGTCCGGATCGACCGGGTTCCACCAGACGCCGTCCTGCTTCACCCAACTCGCGACGATCACGCCGTCGGCCACGCTGAAGATATCGCCGATATTGCTGGGATTGACGCCGGAGCCCACCACTACCGGCAACGACGTGCCGTCCGCGATGGTGCGGAGTTCGTCCATGGTGGCGGCGTCGCCGGTACGTTGCCCGGTGGCGATGGCGACATCCGCATCGAAGAACTCGACGTCGCGGGCCAGTTCCCGGATCGGGCGATCGGCGGTCATGGCGTGGGCGCCGTGCTTGACGTGCACATCGGCGAAAATGTGGATGCCGCGGCCGTGCAGCATGGCGCGGTAGCGGGTGGCGATGGCGGCCGGGCCTTCGATGAAGCCCTCATTGGCAACGTAGGCGTTGGCCCATTGATTGACCCGCACGAAGCAGGCGCCGGCCGCCTTGGCCACCGCCAGCGCCTGTACCGCGCCGTTGGCCAGCACGTTGACGCCGGTCGGCAGCGCCACCGCCTGCCGCACCGCCTGCGTCATCACCGCCATGCAGGCGGCGGTTTCCGGCCCCAGATGCTCGGGCTTGGCAAACGGGATGTCGCCGTGGTTCTCGACGATCAGCCCGTCCACGCCGCCATCGCGGTAGCGCCGGGCCTCCGCGACGGCGAAGGCAGTAATGTCCGCCATGGGCTGGCCGTCGTAGCCGGGACTGCCGGGCAGCGGCAACGAGTGGACCACGCCGATCACCGCCTTGCGGCGGCCGAACAAGGTCTCGATCGCATGCGGCTTCGGTCGGAAGACGGGCTTGCTCGGCATCGAGAACTCCTGACAGGAAGCGGACGCTGGGAGGCGGTGGCCGGGTCGGGCAGCCCTTCAAGCCGGGGTGCGCGTCGCCCAGGCCAGGGCGTTGCGCCAAAGCGTGGCGTAACCGGGCCAGCGCACGAAATCTTCGGGCAGCCAGTGCGGCCCGATGTCGGAGGTCCAGGCCAGGGTATGGCCCGCGCCGTATTCGCCGGTGACCAGCAACGGGTGGCCGCCCTGGTCCACCGGAAGGCGTGCGAGCACGTGCACGTCGGGCCGGTCGCGCAGCACCACCTCATTGGCGCCGAGCAGCAGCGGCCATTCGGTGCCCAGGCCGCGCAGGATGGGATGGTCCGCCGCGCCGATGATCGCCGGGCGGAATCCTTCCGGCACTTCCAGCCGGTCGTCATAGGGCAGGCAGGTGACGGGCAACGCATCCTCCACCGGGGTGCGGCGCCAATGGCCCCGGGCATCGATGCCCTGGAATGTCATGTAGCCGCCGATCATCAGCAGGCCGCCGCCCTCGTGCGTCCAGTCGCGGATCAGCTTCAGCCGGTTGGGCGTGGGCTTGCCGTGCAGCCACACCGAGGGCGGCAGCAACAGCGTGTTGGCACCGACATCGGAGAGGATGATGGCGCGATACTTGCGCAATTCCTCGATGGTGAAGGGAAAGCCCTCCGACGCCTCGTGCGACGGCATGTAGGTCAGCGCGAAGTCGCTGTCGCGCAACGCTTCCACCAGCGGTTCCGCGCCCTTGTGGAAGGTGACGCTGCTGAACGAGTCGAAGCCCTTGTAGTGCGTGGCGGCGGTGACCCAGCTTTCGCCCACCAACAGCACCTCTGTGCGTGACATGCCCGGGGTGTCTCCTATCGTTTGGTTGTTCGTTGCGGCGGCACGACCGAGGCGCGTTCCACCAGTTCGACCGGCAGGCGCGTCGGCAGCCGCGGGATGTCTTCTCCGCGCAGGGCCGCCACCAGCAGTTCCACCCCGCAGCGGCCCAGCTCGGCCACCGGCTGGCGGATCGCGCTCAGGGGCGGGTCGAGCAGGTGCAGCGGCCCGATATCGTCGAAGGCGATGATGGAAAGCATGGCGGGCACGGCGATGCCGCGTGCGCGCGCCACCTCCATCACGCCGAGCGCGATCTCGTCGCTGGTGGCGAAAACGGCGGTCGGCGGCTCGTCCATGTCGAACAGACGCGATGCCGCCTCGCGGCCGGGCTGGACGCCGTAGCCGCCGAAATCCTCGAACACCACGACGTGCGGCGAACCTGCCGACGCCACCGCCGCGTGGAAACCGGCATGGCGCTCGGTCGTGCTGAGCAGCCCCGGCGGGCCGCCGGCAATGGCGAGGCGCCGATGGCCGGCCGCGATCAGGTATCGCGCGGCGAGCGTGCCGCCCATGGCGTGGTCGGCGAACACCTTGGGGCCGACGGTGCCGGCCACGTCCTCGTCCATCAGCACCACCCGTTCCCCGTCGGCGATCGCCGCGGCCAGGCGGCCGTCGTCGGCGTGGTTGGTGACGAAGAGCAGCCCGTCCACATGGTCCCGCCGCAACCGCATCAGGTCGGACAGCTCGCGCTCCGGCCGGTTACGGGTAGCGCAAAGCAGCATCTCAAGCCCTTCCTGTTCCGCCGCCTGCTGCACCACGTCGGCGAGTTGGGCGAAGAAGGGGTTGGCAATGTCGGGGATGATCAGCCCAATCGTCTCCGACCGCCCGAGGCTCAGCCG
>CAIMEK010000621.1 GCA_903839965.1 uncultured Acetobacteraceae bacterium
CACATGGTGCAGTTCTTCAACGCCACGACGGTACGCGCCCACGTCCCGGCTGTCGCTCCCGCGGCGGCTTCCCGGCCAAGACCCATCTCAAGACCGATCTCGACGGCCGCCCTCTCGACTTTCACCTGACCGGCGGCGAGGCCAGCGACAGCACCCGGTTCGAGGCATCGCTCGACGTTCGCAAGCCCGCGCCAAGGGATGGCCTATCTCGGCCGCAATGCGTTGGAACATTCGAGCGGCGGCACGGTCCGGCGCGGGGCGATCACCAAGACCGGCAATGCGTTGGCGCCGATTGGCGCCCGTGCGCTGCGGGCGCTGGTGCTGACCACCATGGCGGAACGCGAGGCGGCGTTGGCCGAGCGTGAGCGGCTTCAGGCCGAGCACGATGCCCTGCTGGCGCGCAACGAACGGCTGCATCATCAGTTGCTGAAGCTCCAGCGTGCGCAGTTCAGGCGGAAGCTGGCCTCGTCACGGCTTTTTGCGGACGAGACGGTCGTGCCGGTGCTCGATCCGGGGCGCGGGCGTACCAGGCAAGGCTATTTCTGGACGGAGCTGGTCAAGGTTACGCCCTGAGTGTCCGGCGAACTCGTTTGCGCGACAATCTCGCGCTTCTGCTCCAGCGTCCACACCCGCCGGCGCTCGCCCCGCGTGATGATCTCCACTCGCTGACTGCGTGCGCTCTTGCGACCAATCGTAAGAGCACTCTCACCAATCCCAGGCGCATCCAGATATTCGTCCATCACGCCCGGGGAATAGGCCGGGGAAGCCGTTTCGTTCTTTTTCGGTAGCGACCGTAGGATGGGCGGGGGGCAACCATCGGTGCGGAACTGGATATCCGCGACGCTGGCCCCCAATTCCCGATGGCAATCCGGGTCACTGCGCCCCGAGGCGGGCCGCGAAGATGCTACGCTCAGCAATTGCCATCATGGCCGGCAACTCGGTCAACGGCCGTCCCTCCAGCAGTTCGTGTGCCAGCACCACGCAGTCCTGCCACCGCCCAACCAGCGTCGGGTCGCCGGTGGCGGCCTGCAGCCACAGCACCAGCAGCAGGAGCCGCTCCGTCCAGATCTCGCGTCGCGCCGGCAACACCTCCTCCAACACCCGCCGCACCGCGACCGCCGGCTTCGGCCGTGGCCGCCCCTCGACCAGCGCCCGGACCACCGCGTCGTCCTCGAACCACGACTGCATCATCACGTGCCTCTCGACCCAGGCGCCGCTGCGCTGCAGCGACGCGGCGATCGCCGCCGGGCTGGTCAGCTTCGGCCCCAGGCCGGTGAAAAGCCCCTCGACCTCGGCCGGCACGTCGAGGCCGCGGTCCTTCCAGTCCGCGGCGCCGAGCTGCTCGGCGATGTCCACGATCATCGCCGACGGCAGGTTCCCCGCCGTCAGGCCGCGCGCGATGTGATGCTGCACCACCACCTCCAGGTAGTCGCGCCCGGTCGTGTGCCATGTTGCTGCCCGCTGCGTCTCTTTGATCGCCTGGGTGATCTCCCGCCGCGGCACCGCGGCGTCGCACCAGGCATCGCGGATGCCGAACCCCTGCTTGAGCAGGAGTCCCGCGAACAGGCCGGCCCGGCTGCCGGGCGTGGTGACGAACAGGCTCTGCGCCCCCGAACCGTCCACCATCGAGCTGTGGATCAGCAGCGCCGGGGGCGACGACCATTGGGCGCACGTTACTCCTTTGACGCGCATCTTGCGGGCCAGGCGGTCAATGGCCTCCCGCTCCGCCTCAGGCACCCAGTTGCGCATCAGCAGGGTCCGCCGCAGCATCATCGGCGAGACCGTCTGCGGGCCGGCGACCTGCTCCAACACGGCCGCCGCCGCATGGCGCACCGCCGGCTCGGGATCGAGCAGCAGCAGCGGCACGGCCTCGCGCAGCACCGCGTGCGGCGACAGGCCGAGTTCGTGGGTCATGTAGGCGCGCAGCTCGGGCGGCATCAGCGCGCCGGTCTCGGCCAGCCCCTCCACCACCATGAAGGGGGTGTCGACCGCGGCGCCGATGTCATCGAGCAGCTTGCGGAACTGCTGCGGGATTTCCTGGGGCAATGGTGCCTCGCCGGAGGTGGCATCGGCCGTCGCCATGGTCAGCGCCGCCTGCATCTCCGGGCGGATTGGCACCTTGGCCACCTTGAGCAGCTTGACCAGCTCGAACCAGTCCTGCTCTGGCAAGGCCTGGGCCTGGGCCAGCGCGATCAGCTTCTCCTGGTAGGCATCGAGCATCTCCCGTGCCCAGTCGTGGCCGCGTTCAAGCCGGTAGCGGATCAGCTCCAGCTGAGTGGCGAGCAGCCAGCGGCCCGCGGTGATCAGCGCGTCGTCGCGCTTGCGGGCGGTGCTGCCGGCCACGGTGGCGTCGAGCAGCGGCCACAGGCTCTGTGGCTGGCTCTCCAGCCAGGCGTGGCTGGCCGTCGCAAGTGACGGTGCGCCGCGCTGGCGCAACTCGGTGGCGATGGCACGCACCAGGGCTTTGGTTCGCCGGATGTCCGCGGCGGTGGGCGACGGGTATGACATGGCTGGAATTTTGCCGGAAAGGGCTGCCGCACGCCAGCCTGCGCAGCAGCGCCAAGATGGATGTCACGGTGGCGGATCGCCAGCGTTGGGCGGCGCAAGGCCCCGCCGCGGGATGTGGGCTAGATATAGATACGATATCGTAACATTACGGACGCAATGAGGCGCGCGCCGGCGTCGCGCGAAGGCGCGCGCCGGGTCAGGCTGGTTTTTCGCGCGGCCCGAGGAGCAGGTGCCAGGGGAAGCCGGAAGAGCGGGGGGCGTCCTCGCGGGGTGGCGCCGGGAACCTGGGGCGTCGCGCGGGGCGGGGTGCGGGCGCGGGGCGGACCGGGCGCTCGCGGGGGACGTAGGGGCCGATGCCGAGCATGCGCAGGATCGGGTTGACGATGCGCCGGGCGGCGGGGACAGCGGCTAACAGTTCGACGGCGGCGGGCTCGGCGAGCAGGGCCTGCATCTGCGAGCCATAGCAGGCGGCCTCGGAGCCGAATTCACGGACCAGCCAGCCGCGGCTTGTGGGCAGCGCGGGGCCGCTCGGACGGGGGACGG
>CAIMEK010000622.1 GCA_903839965.1 uncultured Acetobacteraceae bacterium
GCATGCTGTCGCCGGACGGCCGCTGCAAGGCGTTCGACGCTTCGGCGGACGGGTATGGGCGTGCGGAAGGCTGCGGGGTGGTGGTGCTGAAGCGGCTGTCGCAGGCGCGGACGGCGGGCGATCGGGTGCTGGCGGTGATCCGCGGCAGCGCGGTGAACCAGGACGGTGCGACCAGCGGGCTGACCGTGCCGAACGGCCCGGCGCAGGCGGCGGTGATCCGTGCGGCGTTGCGCGACGCCGGGGTGGTGCCGGCGGAGGTGGGGTTCATTGAGGCGCACGGCACCGGCACGTCGCTCGGCGACCCGATCGAGATCGGCGCCCTGCGCGAGGTGTTTGCCGCTGGGCGGAGCGCCGCCGACCCGCTGTGGGTGGGTTCGGTGAAGACCAATATCGGCCACGCCGAAGCGGCCGCCGGGATTGCCGGGCTGATCAAGGCGGTGCTGGCGCTGCGCCACCGCCGGCTGCCGCCGCACTTGCACCTGCGCCAACCGAACCCGTTGATCGACTGGGCCGAGGGCGCGCTGGCGGTGCCGTGCGACGGGCAGCTGCTTGCCCCGCGCAACGGCCGCTGGATCGGCGGGGTCAGTGCCTTCGGCTTCTCCGGCACCAACGTGCACGTGGTGCTGGAGGCGGCTGCCGAGGCAGCGCCGGAGGCGCCGGCGGTGGCGGCCCCCGACCTCTACGTGGTGTCGGCGAAGAGTGAAGCCGCGCTGGCGGCGATGGCGGCGCGGCACGCCGCGTTCCTGGCCGACAGCACGGCGGCATGGCCGTCGCTGTGCCACACCGCGGCGGCGGGGCGGAGCCAGTTCGCGCACCGCCTGGCGGTGGTGGCGGCGGACCCGGCGGAGGCCGCCCGCAAGCTGGCCGACCCGGTCTGTCCGCGCGGCCGGGTGGCGGGCGGCACGCGGCCGCGGCTGGCCTTCCTGTTCACCGGCCAGGGCGCGGTGTGGCCCGGCATGGGCGAAGCCGCCGGGCCGCGCGCCGAGGCGTTCGCCGCGGTGCTGGCAGAGGCCGGGGACCTGCTCGCCGGCGAACTGGCGCGGCCGCTCGGCGAGGTGCTGGCCGGCGCGGACGACCTGCTGCGCCGCACCGACCACGCCCAGGTGGCGCTGTATGTGGTGCAGTCGGCGCTGGCGGCGCAGTGGCGGGCCTGGGGCATCGAGCCGGCGCTGCTGCTCGGCCACAGCATCGGCGAATACGCCGCCGCGCAGGTGGCCGGGGTGTTCGATTTCGCCACCGGGCTGCGGCTGGTGCTGGCGCGCGGACGGCTGATGCAGGCGCTGCCGGCCGGCGGCGGCATGGTGGCGGTCGGGCTGGACGCGGCGGCGGCGGCGACGCTGGTTGGCGCTGAACCGCTGGCCGCGGTGGCGGCCGAGAATGGTCCTGCAGCGACCGTGCTGGCCGGTCCGGTGGAGGTGCTGCGGCGCCTGCTGGAGACCCTGCCGGAGGGTGTGGCGCGGCACTGGCTGGAGGTATCGCACGGCTTCCATTCGCCGCTGATGCGGCCGGTGCGGGCCGGGCTGGCGGCGGCGTTTGCCGGGGCCGCGCTGGCGCCGCCGCGGCTGGACGTCGTCAGCACGGTGAGCGGGCGGCTGGTGGGGGCGGAACTGGCGCAGCCCGGCTATTGGCTGGACCAGGTGGAAGCGCCGGTGCGTTTTGCCGCCGGCATGGCGGCGCTGGCGGCGGCGGGAGCCAGCGGCTTCCTGGAGATCGGCCCGCGCCCGGTGCTGCTCGGCCTCGGCCGGCGCTGCCTCGCCGAGCCCGACCGCGCTGCCTGGGCCGCCAGCCTCTCCCCCGGCGACACCTCCGGCCGTTCCCTGCAAGACGCCCTCGCAGCCCTCTATCGCCACGGCATCGACCCCGACTGGAACAGCCTCCACCCCAACACCCGCAAAACCCGCCTCCCCACCTATCCCTGGCAGCGCAC
>CAIMEK010000623.1 GCA_903839965.1 uncultured Acetobacteraceae bacterium
ACATTTGCACGATTTTATGCTGGCATGAGGAGCTGTGATGGGCACCGCGGTCATTGTTGACGATCAATTATTGGTGAACGGCGCGCGCTGGTATGTGCGGGGCGGGGAGATTCAATACTTCCGGCTGCCGCTGGCGGCGTGGTGCGACCGGCTGGCGAAGGCGCGCGACGGCGGCGTCAACACCGTCTCCAGCTACATGCCGTGGTACTGGCACGCGCCGGCGGAGGACGTGGTCGATCTGCACGGCGCCACCTTGCCCGAGCGCGACCTGCGGCGCTTTCTCGACCTGTGCGCCGAGTTGGAGCTGAAGGTCATCGCCCGCCCCGGCCCGTTCATCAACAGCGAGTTGCGCTACGGCGGCTTCCCCGGCTGGCTCTTCCGCGACCATCCGGAGACGCTGAGCCGTCGCGGCGACGGGCAGATCGCCACGGGCCGTCCGATCCCGGCGGAAGGGGAGCCGCGCTATCGGCACTACGTCCGCGCCTGGTATCGCCAGGTGAACGCGCTGCTGGCGGACTACGACATCCATCGCGGCGGGCCGATCATCATGTATCAGCCGGACAACGAGCTGTCCGCCGCCTGGAGCTTCGGGTTGCTGAACTCGCTCTTCGACCCGGCGGTTCTCGGCGCGAGCTGGCCCAACTGGCTGCGCGAAACCTACGGCGACCTCGCCGCCGTGGCGGAGCGCCATGGCCGCGCCTATCGCGCCTTCACCGACGTGCCGGCGCCGCGCGCCTTCCCGTCCTCCGCCGGCGACAAGCGGCTGTGCCTGGACTGGCTGAATTTCAAGCGCTGGTTTTTCGCCGACTGGGGCGCCACCCTGGCGCAGTGGGCGCAGGAAGACGGCATCCGGGTGCCCTTCACCTTCAACGAGCCGGTCGCCGGCTTCTACGGGCACGGCGATCATCCCGGCTTCGGCGCGGTGCTGCAAGCACGCGGCATTCATGGGACGACCGCCTGCCATACCTACGCGGACCGCGCGCTTGACCTGGAAGGCGCGCTCGGCACCGTGCAGGGCATCGAGCTGACCAAGGCCAGCCCGTGGGGCGGCCCGCCGATGGCGGTGGAGGCTAACACCAACTGGTACATGCCGCGCCTGTGCCGCTCGGAAGCGAACTGGGAACCGCTGATGCGGCTGGGGCTGGCGCACGGGCTGAAAGGCGCGGTGATCTATCCCTACACCGCCTCCATCGTCTCGCTGGACGATGTCATCGAAGGCCCGGAGCATTATGAGCCGACCTGCCTCGATCTCGAAGGCAAGCCCAGCGAGGGCTACCGGCAGTTGGCGCGCTTCCACACCTTCGTCGCCGCCTGGGAGCCGGAGATCACCGCCGCGCAGATGGCGACCGATCTCACGCTGGCCGTCACACCCGGGCAGCGGCTGCTCGATTTCCTCGGCATGCCGCCGCTGCTCGCCGCGGAGGCCGCGGGTCACGGACCGGGCGGCGACCGCTTCGACGCCGAGCCGGTGCTGGACAAGTCGGCCGGCGTGCCGTCGCACGATTGGCTCGACGGCTACGAGGGCGTCTCCAGGCAAAGCGTGCCGGCGGAGGCCGGCGTGTGGAAGCGGGTGAAGGACGCGGGCCTGCTCTGCAGCCGGCTGAACCTGGCCTATGACATGCGGGATTTGATCAATCCGAACCGCGCGCCCGGCGCCGGCTGGCTGGTTGTCGCCTGCACCGGCAGCCTGGACCGCGCGGCCATCGACTACTGCCTGCAGCACCTCGATGCCGGCGGCGGTTGTCTCTTCTTCCCGACGCTCCCCATCTTCGACGAAGACGGCACTCCCGACCGCCGGCTGGCTGAGCGTTTAGGTGTGGAACTGGCAGAGCAAATCCGTCCCGCCGGTGGCACGGTGCTGGACTACGGCGCGCGCGTGCTCGACTTCGGCGCGGGCGTGCTCGACTTCGGCGCGGGCGACCACCTGACCACCGCCGGCTGGATTTATCGCCACCGCTTCCCGGCGGGCAGCACCGCGCTGGCGTCCTATGCCGGCCAGCCGGTCGCCGCGCTGCTGCCGGGCGGGCGCGCGCTGATCGCCGGTTTCGATATGGCCTACACCACCGAAGCCAGCGTGCGTTTTTGGCGCGGCGTGGTCGAAACCGCGATGGGCATCGCGCCGACGTTGTCCGATGAAGGCATTTTTTATGCCGCCACGCTGCTGCGCGGGGCTGGCGCCGACATTCTGACCGTGTTCAACCTGAGGGGCCGGGTGGGGCAGGGGAGCATCCGCCTGCGCGA
>CAIMEK010000624.1 GCA_903839965.1 uncultured Acetobacteraceae bacterium
CCACGCCAGCCCCAACCTCGCCCGAGCCAACTGGAACCAGGCAATGCTCAACGCCGCCGCTTAAGCTCAACCTTGTGTCCAAAGAACCGGGCGCGGTACAATCCGTTCTCCGAAAGCCACTTCAAAATCCTCAAATACCAGCCGCAATTCCCCCAACGCTTCGGCTGCATCGAGGACGCCAGAAGCTTCTGCCGCCGCTTCTTCGATTGGTACAACCAGGACCACCACCACGCCGGCATCGGCCTCATGACCCCAGACCAAGTTCATTACGGCCAGATCAATGCCATCTACGCCGCTCGCCAGCACACGCTCGATCAGGCGTTCCGCAACAACCCCCACCGCTTCGTCAACAAGCCGCCAACCCCACCCGCCAAACCCACCGCCGCTTGGATCAACCCACCCACCGATATGCCAAACACCCGAGCTTAAATGCCGACCCCGCCTGTATCAAAGTCGTTGACACGTTCCGCGACGTGCTCGAACGCGTCGTCTCGGGACGGACCAAAGCCCACGAACTGCTTACGCTATTGCCCTGGAACTGGGAGCCGGCCAGCAGGGTCGAAATGGCCGAGGCGGCATGATCGACAATCCCGACCACGTCGAGCGCCTGCTCGTCAAGCTGCAAGCGGCGCTGCCGCTTCCCGCTCGCGTGACATCCGAGCTTGCCGCAACACTTCAGGTGAGCAACTCCGCGACCAAAATGCTGTCGACCTGTTCGATCACCTGGGTCAGCTACGCCGGGGACGAGGGCGGGATCGTCTGCCGCCTCGACTTCGCGCAAAAACTCCAATCTGCAGCCTTCGCCTCGATCACCCATCTGCGCTTCGACCCACGCTTGCCGCCGGCTCGCGACATCGCCGCCTGCCAAAAGCACCGCGTCAAACGCTTGCGGCTCCAGCCCTCATTGCCACCTACTGCCGGCCAGCCCGGCAAAAACGCCGTCAAGAAAAATCCGCCATGGCCTCGCCGCGGCGCTTACCCTAGAGCGACAGATGTATGGCCGAGCGAATCTGGATCTCCTTCGTGCACGCCTGGTCGGCCCCACATAATTTGAGCCAATTACCTGCACCAAGTATGCGTCAGAGCCACTATTCCCGCGATTTCACACCCAATACGCCGAATAGAGAAGACCCCTTTCTTGCAGCAGACACTGGATGCCAGTCATCGATGACCCCGTCATACCGGTCAGCCCGAAGGGCTGCCGACATCCCGCGCGGGGATCGTGGGGTGTCAGAGTGCAAACCGAAATCATGCCGCCCGAACGTCAGCCGACACGGTACCGCGCCCATGCTTCCTCGGTGAACTCGACGCCATGGCCGGGGCGCGTGGGAACTAGCAAGGCGCCATTCTCTACTGTCAACCCCTCGACCAAAAGGTCATCCATGAACGGATAGTACTCCACGTAGGTCGAACGCGGCAGCGCCGCGGCGACATGAATGTGCAGCACCGTCATGAAATGCGGCGCCAAGGCAAGTCCGAAGCTGTCGGCGATACGGCCGATACGCATCGCTTCCGTCACGCCGCCGACCAGGCACATGTCGGGCTGGACGACATCGATGGCACCGGACTGGATGTAGGGAATGAAATCGCGGCGCGAGTGGACATGCTCCCCCATCGCGATCGCCATCGGCAACGCGGAGCGCAGCCGCCGGTAGCCCTCGATATCCTGCGACAGGATCGGCTCCTCCAGCCAGTACACGTCCTGTCCTGCGAGCTGCTTGCCGAGCCACAGGGCCGTCGGCAGACTCAATCGCTCGTTAGCGTCGCACAGGATACGAGGGCCCGAACCGATGGCGGCACGGACGGCCTTGACCCGCTCCATGTCCTTGTCCGGCTGCCGCCCGACTCGAAGCTTCACCGCCTCGAAGCCAGCCTCGACGTAGCCTGCGGACAGCGCAACCAGGTCGTCGATCGGCAAGGTCGGACTCGCCTTGCCGCTGCCGTAGCAGGGAACACGGTCGTGCACCTGCCCCAAAGCCCGCGCCAGCGACACGCCCATCTGCCGTGCCCGCAAGTCCCACAACGCAATGTCGACGGCGGCAATGGCCATCGACGTGATACCGTGCCCGAGCCGGTGCGTGCGGTGAAACAACTCATCGTTGAGCACCTCGACCTCGATCGAGTCGCGCCCGATAACACGCGGCAGCAGGACAACGTCGAGCAACGCTTTGACGGCCTCTCCACCGCCATAGTCCGACGTGAAGGTCCAGCCCGTTCCGCACTGGCCGCCCGCGTCCCGCAGCGTGACGCCGATGAGCTCAAACTGTTCGTCGGCGCGTTCGGCGCGCACCCGATCGGACGGGAAGCGCAGTATCCAGCTTTCAGTGTTGGTGATCGTCATGCCGTGCCGGCCTTCAAAAAATTCGTTGGTGGAACCACGTCAGTCCTCGAGAACCACGACGCGGGTAGGCGGGATGCTCAGCGTCACCGGCGCTCCGGCCTCAGCGACGATGGGCGGTGTAGCCTGTACGCGTACCTCCTCGCCACCGGCGAGCCTGACGAAATAGTCGACCAGCCCACCGGTAAAAGTCATTGCCGTCACTTGGCCGAAAAGGCGGTTGACCTGGCTCACTGTTTCGCCGCGGCCAGTGTCCAGGCGGATATCCACGGGACGGATGCAAACCTTGACCACCGTGCGCCCCCGCAACCCTTTGGCGGGCGCAATGCCGGTCACGAGCGTGCCGTCATTCAGGCGCCCGGCGAGAGCGGCGTCATCGCATTCGGGCTGGCCCAGCGACATGATGTTGGCCAGGCCGATGAACCCGGCGACGAAGGCATTGCGCGGTGAGTTGTAGATCTCGAGCGGTTTGCCGGTCTGGACGATAAGACCGTCCCGCATCACGGCGATCTCGTCGGAGATCGCCAGCGCTTCGTCCTGGCTGTGCGTGACATAGACGCTGGTGATGCCGAGGCGCCGCTGCAGGGTCCGGATCTCGAAGCGCATCTGTTCGCGCAGCACGGCGTCAAGGTTGCTCAGCGGCTCGTCGAACAGCAGGATACCGGGTTCCGTCGCAATGGCTCGCGCCAGCGCCACGCGCTGCTGCTGACCGCCCGAAAGCTGCCCGGGGAAGCGCCCGGCATACTGCGCCATGCCGATGATGCCGAGCACCTGCTCAACCTTCGCCGCAATACTCGCCGCCGGACGTTTCCGCTGCTTCAAGCCATAGGCGACATTTTGGGTCACGGTCATGTGCGGCCACAGCGCATAGGTCTGGAACACCATGCCCAAATCGCGCTCTTCCGGTGGCACGCCGCGCGCGCCATCCGTTAGCGTGCGGCCGCCAGCGACAATGCGGCCCTCGTCCGGCCGCTCCAGTCCCGCGATCATTCGCAGCGTCGTCGTCTTACCGCAGCCGCTCGGGCCGATGAGGGAGACCATCTTGCCGGCCGGCACATCCAGGCTGACCCCCCGCACGGCGGGGGCCGCCCCGTAGGACTTCTTCAAGCCGATGAGGTGAAGGTCCACCGGGTCGCCCGCCCGTCGCGCCTCGGTTATCACGTTCGGCGGCTCACATGCCGATCGCATCGTGGAATTGCTTCGCCTGTGCCTTGAGATTGGCCGCGATGAACGCAGAGTCGACCGGAACGACGGTGACCTTGTCGATCGGTGTGCCGTCCGGGTATTTGTAGGCGATATCGTTGCGGATGGGGGCGCCGCCGAGCGAAAACGGCATCAGCGCCTGAGCTGCCGGCGTGACGATGAAATCGAGCCACTTTTTCGCGCCCTCCGCATTTCGGGCGCCCTTGAGGACGGCAAAGGCCGACAACTCGCCGGGCGCCCCCTCCGACGGCCACTCGCCGCTGGTGGGGTCGCCATGATTGGCCGCGCTCTGCACGTTGGCGAGAAGCTGTATGCCGATCGGCCGCTCGCCGCTGATCGTCAGGTCGCGGATAGTGCCATGCGAGTTTTCGAGTCGAGGCGCGTTCGCACCGAGCTTCTTGAAGAAATCCCACCCGTAGGTTGCCGGAGTCTTGCTGCCCAGGTAATTGGCGATAAACCAGATGAACGACTGGACCGACTGGGAACTGCCCGGATCGGCCATCACGATCTGGCCCTTCCATTTCGGACTAAGCAGGTCGGCCCAGCTCTTCGGAGCATCGGCCGCGGTGATCTTCCTGGTGTTGTAATGGATGAGATAGAGGTTGAGGAAGGCTGGCGTGAACAGGTGCGTCTTGCTCTGCACCTCTGCGCGCACGGCGCCGATGTTCGCTGCCGCATAGGGCTCGAAAGCGCCGTACTTCGTCTGCAGATAGTTCAGCGAGGCGTCGTTCAGACCTGCGACATCGGCCTTGGCGCTGTGGGCGCGCAGCTCGAGTTCCATCGTCGTCACGATCTCGCCGCCGGGCTGATGAAAGTGAACCGGCCTGATCAGCGGGTTCTCCTTCGCGAAGGCGTCCATCAGCGGCTTTATCTGGCCATCCTCGAATGCGGTGTAAAACACCAGCGGCACCGGCGCCTGCCCGCGTGCCGCCGAGCAGGCAAGACTCGCAACACCCGAAGCGGTCAGTGTGCGCCGGGTCATTGATAGGTGTGCCGTCATCGTTTCCCTCCCATTGCTTTCATGCCAGATAGACGTCGTCATGCCGCGAAAGTAAAGCCGGCACGCTTGCCGATACGGGTCGCGGCCAGCAGCAATGCGCCCACACAGACGAATATGGCGATCCCGAAAGCACTCGCGGCGGCCAGCCCGCCGTTGCCGTTCCAGACGTCCAGCAGAACCGTGGACAGTGTCTGGGTGTCGAGCCCCTTGAGGATTACCGAGGCGCTGAGTTCCGGCAGCGCCAGGATGAAGACGAGAATCCAGCCATAGATCAGGGAATGCCGCACCAGGGGTGCGGTGATCACGAAAATCGTCTTCATCGGCCCAGCCCCCGAGATCCGCGAGGCCTCCTCGAGTTCCGGGGCCAGTTGCACCAGCGCGCTGAAGCTTGCCCGGGTTCCGAACGGCACGTACCGCGTCAGGTACGCCACGAACAGGATGCCGAAGGAGCCGTAGAGGCCCAGCACGTTGAGCGGCGGGTTCAGGTAGACGACGATCAGCGCGATCGCCAGCGCGGTAGATCGGAAGAGCACACG
>CAIMEK010000625.1 GCA_903839965.1 uncultured Acetobacteraceae bacterium
CGCCGTGGCTGGCCCGCGAGGATCTGGCTCTCGCGCTCTCGGTGGTGCTGCTCGGCCTGCTCATGCTGGTTTGCGCCGGCGGCGCGCTGGCCCGCGTGGTCGGTTTCGTCGCGATGGCCAACGGGCTGCTGCTGGCGCTGGCGGATTTGCAGGGTCTGCCGCTGGCCGTGCCGTCGTCGCTCGCCGTGGTGGCGCTGGCCGGGATCGTGACGGCCGGCGTGGTGTTCCTCGGGCTGCGCGAACGCGACGGGCAACCCCGGTGAGCGAACTCCTCGCCCTCGCCGCCATGCTGCGCGAACTGGCCTCGCTGCCGGGGCTGGTGGTGCTGGTGCCGCTCGCCGCCGCGGCTGGGCTGGCCTGGGTGCCGCAGCCCCGCCTCGCCGCCGCGCTCGGCGCCGCCGCCGCCACGGCGGCCTTCCTGCTGGCCTGCGCGCTGCCCTTGCGGCCGGTCGCCGGCCTACTGCTGCTGGTGGACCCGCTGGCCGCGCACATCGCCATCCTCACCGGCTTCGTCGGCGCCGCCGCCGCCTGCTCCGTCGCCGCGACGCCGGCAAGTGAGCGGCCCGCCGGCCGCGCCGGTCCCGCGCTGTTCCAGGCCAGCCTGGGCTGCCTGCTGCTGGCGTTGCTGTCCAACAACGCGCTCGTCACCTGGGGCGCCATCGCGGCGGCCTGCATCGGCTCGGTCGGCGTGGTCGGGCTGCCCGGCACCCCGCACGCCAAGGCCGCCGCCTTCCGCCAGCTCATGCTGTGCGGCGTCGGCATCGCGCTAGCTTTCCTCGGCACCATGCTGCTCTGGCTCGCCGCCGCGCCGGCGCTGGGGCCGGGGCTGCCGGCGATGAGCTGGAGCCGGCTGGCGACGGCGCCCGGCTGCAACGCCGCCATGCTGAACCTGGCCTTCGTGTTTCTGCTGCTGGGCTACGCCACCAAGGCGGGGCTGGCGCCGCTGCACGCCTGGCTCACCGAGGCCTGCGCCGAAGCGCCGACCCCCGTCGCCGCGGTGCTGACCGGCTCGCTGCTCAACGTCGCCCTGCTGGTCATCCTGCGCCTGCGCGGGGTGCTCAACGCCAACGCAGCGGCGATCGCGCCGGGGCCGGCGATCGTGGCGCTGGGCCTGGCCAGCGTGCTGCTGGCGGCGTTCAGCCTGTGGCGCCGGCGCGACGCGCAGCGGTTCTTCGCCTTTTCCGCCATCGGCCAGTCCGGCCTCGCTGCCTTCGCCTTCGGGCTGGGCGGCGCGGCGGCCACCTTCGCGGGGCTGCTGCACCTGACCGGCCACACGCTGACCCATGCGGCGATCTTCCAGTGCGTCGGCCACGCCGCCCGGCTCAAGGGCAGCCAGCGGTTCAGCGATATCGGCGGGCTGCTAGCGCGCCACCGCGCGCTTGGCCTGACCCTGGCGGCCGGCATGGTCGCACTCGCCGGCCTGCCGCCGTTCGCCCTGTTCACCAGCGAGTTCCTCATTGTCGTGCAGGCCGTGCGCGACCTGCCCGGGGTGGTGCCGCTGCTGGCGCTCGGCCTGGTGGCGACGGCCTGGGCGTTGTTCAGGCGGCTCGTCTCGCTGTGCGCCGGGGAAGCGACGCCCGACCGCGGCCCGGCGCCCGACCTGGCCGCGCTGCTGCCGGCCTGGCTGCCGCTGGCGGTCGTGCTGGTGCTGGGGCTGGCCATGCCGGGTCCCATCGCCGGCTGGTTCGCCGCCATTGCCGGAGCAGCCCGATGAGCGCCGCCGCCGACATCATCCGCGCCGCGCCCACCGAGCCCTGCGCGCCCTGGCCGCGCCACGCGCTGCCCACCGCGGGGTGGCGGGCGATGGCGGCGGCGCTGGCGGAACCGATAGCGCCGGCCCTGCTGGCCCTGTGGGCCGACACCACGCGCGTGTACGCCCTGCTGCACGACGCCGAGGCCAATGCGTGGCTGCTGGCCTCGACCGTGGTGGA
>CAIMEK010000626.1 GCA_903839965.1 uncultured Acetobacteraceae bacterium
GCTCCGTGGTGGCGCTCGCCCGCGCCGGCCGGGGCGCGCCCAGGGCGGCGCGTGCGGTGGCGCGGCAGTTCACCACTTCCACCTTCGCCGCGCGGTTGGCAAATCCGTAGGAGCGTTCATGCGCCGCGAAGAACCGCTCGAGAACAACGGCGATCGGCGCGATCTCGTCGCCCCCGTCGCCGCCGGTGCCGACCGGAATCCCGAGTTCGTAGTTCTGGCCCTGGAAGCGGGTATCCAGCCAGTACTCGATGCGCCGGTTCACCGCAGGGGTGCGTTCGGTGTCGAACCACGCCGCCGCCTGGCGACCGAGCGCGGCAAGGCGTTCGCGCAACTCCGCTTCGGTTTCCGCCGAGCACGCAAGCAACCGGCTCAGCACGAAGCTTTCCTGCAGGTCCGCGTCGGTGAGGCCCTGGGCGCAGACGATCCCGGGGGCAAGCGGCACCAGCACCTCGGCCATGCCGAGCGCCACCGCCACGTCGCGCGCATGCAGCCCGCCGGCACCGCCAAACGCCACGAGGGTGAAATCGCGCGGATCATGACCGCGTTCCACCGACAGGTTGCGGATGGCCCGCACCATGTTGCCGGTCATGATCTCCAATATGCCGAGCGCCGTCTCCTCGATGGTCTTGCCCATCGGCTCAGCAACACTGCGGATCGCCGCCTCCGCGCGCGTGCGGTCCAGCTGCATCTCCCCGTTCAGCAGCGTGGCGGGCAGGCGGCCGAGCACGAGGTTGGCATCCGACACCGTCGGCAGCGTGCCGCCATGCCCATAGCAGGCCGGCCCTGGCACGGCGCCGGCACTTTGCGGCCCCACCTTGAACAGCCCATCCACATCGAACCAGGCCAGCGAGCCGCCGCCGGCGCCGACCGTGGTGATGTCGATCATCGACAGCCGGATCGGGAACCCGTCCACGTCGCGTCCATGCGTCAATTCCGTCGCGCAGTCCTGGATCATCGCCACATCGGCGCTGGTGCCGCCGATATCGAGCGTAATCGCATTCGGGCGCTCGGCCTGGCGGACGATCTCGATGGCGGCAACCACGCCGGCGGCCGGCCCGGACAGCGCCATGCGCACCGGGAAGGCGCGCGCGGTGTCCAGCGACATCAATCCGCCGCTCGACTGGTTGATGCCGACGATGGCGCCGGGCAGCACGTCGGTCACCCGCTCCAGCAGTGAAGCGATGTAGGTCTCTAACCCGGGCTGCAGATAGGCGTTGACCACGGTGGTGGTGAATCGCTCGAATTCGCGAAACTCCGGCTGCACCGCAGCGGACAGCGAAATGGCCAGCTCCGGCAGCGCCGCGTGCAGGGCCGCGCCCACCTGTTGCTCATGCTCGGGTCGCAGGTAGGAGAACAGGAAACACACGGCCACCGCCTGCGCGCCGGATTGCCTGACCTGTTCGATCACATGATCGAGGTCGGCGGCTTCTACCGGCCTGCGCACGCTGCCGTCGGCCAGTATGCGTTCGTCGAGCTCGAAGCGCCGCCGCCCCGGCACCAGCGGGGCGGGCTGGTCGAGTTGCAGGTCGTAGATGGCGGGGCGCACCTGACGCCCGATTTCGATGACGTCGCGGAACCCCTTGGTCGTCACCAAAGCAACCGCCGCGCCGCGCCGCTGGATCAGCGTGTTAGTCGCCACCGTGCTGCCGTGGCAGAGCCGTACCACCTCCGCCAGGGGAATGGCGTGCGCGGTGGCGAGTTCGCGCAGTCCCTCGATGATCGCCTCGGCCGGATTGGCCGGCGTCGACGGCCGCTTCCAGGTCCGCGCGCGGCCGGAGCCTTCCTCGAAGGCGAAGAAGTCCGTGAACGTGCCGCCGACATCTACCCCGACGATCCAGCTCATCCGCCTGCGTCCTTCGCCCCAAGGCTGCGCACCGTCGACCGGCCGCGGCCGACCCATATTGACACAACGGCCGCGAACGCCACAGAAGCAGGCACCGGCGCGCCAGCGCAAGCCGGATGGTGAAGCAACGATGCTGCGCTACCGCAAGGTCGAGGAGTACCTTAAGAAGCTGCTGACCTCCTCGGAGTACGCAGTCGGCGACCGCATCCCCTCGGAGCGCGACCTGGCCAAGCGGCTGCGGGTCAATCGCCTGACCGTCCGGCGTGCCGTCAACAGCCTGGTTCATGCCAGGTTGCTGGAAGGCAACGGCACCGGCGGCCGGCGCGTCGCCGCGCCGCGCATGGTGCGGCCGCTGGAAGTGTACCGCTCCGTTGGCATGGACCGGGTGATCGCCGGGGCAGGGGGCACGCCCAGCAACAAGCTGCTGCACTTCGAAAGCACCGCGGCGGGGCCGCAAATCGCCGCCAAGCTGAGGATCGCCGAGGACGCGGAGGTGATCGTCGTGCGCCGGATCTGGGCCATCGACGGCACGCCGTTCTGCCTCGAAACCAGCTACCTGGCGGCGCATCTGGTGCCGGGGCTGAGTGCCGACGACCTGGTGGCGGGGCAGTCGCTGTATGCGCTGCTGCGCACCCGCTACGGCCACGAAACGGTGAACGCCGAGCGCACCATCACGGTCGCCCACCTCAACGAGATGGAAGCCCGCCACCTGAACCTTGAGCCCGGCGCGGCGGGTCTGGCGCTGCGGTTGTCGGTGGACACCGTGGACGGCCGCCCGATCGAGTACATGGTCTCCATCAACAACCCGAACCTGGTGGCTTTCCACGCCACCATGACCGGCCAGCTTTAGCGTTCAGCCCAGGCTGACGGCGGCACCGGAATTGGCGGCCTCCGCGATGGCGGCGATGATCCGCGTGTTGGCCAGGCCTTCGCGCAAGGTGGCCAGCACCGGCTTGCCCCGCACCACCGCCTCGATGAAGTGCACCACGCCATCCAGCACGAACCCCGTCAGATGCGGGCCGAACGGCGGCACCAGCATGTCGGGGAAGGCGCCTTTGGTCGGCGTGTAGAGTTCCAGCGTGCGGTTGGCCGAGCCGTCCACGTAGACCGCGCCCTCGCTGCCCAGGATTTCCAGCTTCAGGTCCTTCACCGTGTTGAGCGTGCGCGGAAGGATCCAGGCGTGCTCGAACACCGCCACGGTGCCCTTGGCGTATTCCACCGTCGCCACATGGAAATCCGGCGCCGCGATGCCGAGCCCCTTCAGCACGCCCTCGCGCATCACCGCATAGGCGCGCACCGGCGTGTCCTGCAGGATCCAGCCGACGATATCCACCATGTGGCTGCCCAGGAACCACAGCGCGGAACTGTCGCCGGACCAGCGCAGCATGTCCTGCGGCACCGCGATGGTGTTGGACAGCCGCGCATAGACGTAGCTCGGCGTGCCGAGGTCGCCGCGGGCCAGCGCGTCGCGCGCGGCGACGAAAGGCGGGTTCACCCGGTTGTGGAAGTCCACCATCACCGTCACGCCGGCCTCCTCGGCCGCCGCAACAATCGCCTCGGCATCGGCCACTGTCGTGGCCAGCGGCTTTTCGATCAGCATGTGCTTGCCCGCCGCGGCGCAGGCGATCGCCACCGCCCGGTGCGCCGGGTCCGGCGTGGCCACCGACACCGCGACGACGGCGGGGTCCGCCAGCACGTCTTCCAGCTTCGTGGTCCAGCGGCGCGCGCCGTAGGCCGCCGCGATGCGCTCCGCGCGCGCCGCGTCGAGGTCGCAGACCCAGGCGAAATCCACGTCGTGATGGCGGCTGTAGGCCTGCGCATGCCGCTCGCCGAACAATCCAGCGCCCACCAGGGCAAATCCCGTCTTCATGTCATGCTCCGATAGAGCGGGATGACCGCAGGCGGAATCGCCGTAGGCCTGAATCCCGCGATCAAACAACACGTCTCAGTCGCGGATCCATCAGGTCGCGCAGCGCGTCGCCCACCATCTGCAGGGCGAACACCGCCAGCACGATCGCCAGTCCGGGAAACAGCACGATCCAGTCGGCCTGGTAGGCATAGTCCTGGCCGGCGGCGACGATGGTGCCCCAGGTCGGCGTCTCCGGCGTCGGCCCAAGGCCGAGGAAGGACAGGCCCGCCTCTGCCAGGATGGCATAGGCGAACACGAAGCTGCCCTGCACGGCGATCGGCGAGGCCAGGTTGGGCAGCACGTGGCAGCGCAGGATGCGCGGCGTGGAAGCACCGACCGCGCGTGCCGCGTCGACGAAGGTCGCCTCGCGAATCACCATCGTCGAGCCGCGCACCACGCGCGCCACGCGCGGCATGTAGACCACCCCCAGCGCCGCCACCACGTTCACCAGCGTGGGCGGGCGGATCAGCGCCACCATGGCGATCGCCAGCAGAATGTCGGGAAACGCCATCATGCCGTCGATCACCCGCGACAGCACCGCATCCAGCCGCTTCAGGTAGCCGGCTAGCACGCCGAGCAGCGTGCCGCCGATGGTCGCCACCACCACCGTCGCCGCGCCGACCGCCAGCGAAACGCGGCCACCGAACAGCACGCGGGAAAAGATGTCGCGGCCGAACTCGTCGGTGCCGAACCAGTGCGCCCCGCCCGGCGGCAGCAGGCGCTCGGCAACGCGCATCCGCCCGGGCGCGTAGGTGGCGATCCACGGCGCGAACACCGCGGCCAGCACCAGCGCGAGCAGAATCGCGGCGCCGATCCCCACCGCCTTGCGCTCGCCCAGCGCGGCGACGATACGCCTCATGTGCGCAACCGCGGATCGGCCGCGAGATAGAGCAGGTCAACGATCAGGTTGACCAGCACATACACCCCGGCAATCGCCAGCAGCGCGCCCTGCAGCACCGGGTAGTCGCGCCGCAACACCGCGGACACCACCAGGCTGCCCACGCCGGGCAGCCCAAACACCGTTTCGGTAACGACCGCGCCGCCCAGCAGCAGCGCCATCGACAGCCCCACCACAGTCAGCACCGGCACCAGCCCGGGGCGCAGCACATGCCGCAGCACCACGCCGCTCTCCCGCACGCCCTTGGCGCGCGCCGTGCGCACATAGTCCTCGCCGAGCACATCCAGCATCGAAGCGCGGGTGAAGCGGGTGACCAGCGCCGAATTGTTCAGCCCCAGCACGATGGCGGGCAGCAGCAGGTAGTGCATGCGCTCGATGAAGCCCGCATCGGGCGGCCCGTAGCCCGAAGCGGGAAACCAGTGCAGCCCGACGGCGAAGCGGCGGATCAGCAGCAAGGCGAGCCAGAACGCCGGCAGGCTCGCCGCCAGCATCGCCGCGGTCACCACGGCCTGGTCGAGCAGGCCGCCGCGATGCACCGCCGCGATGCTACCGGCCGGAATGCCGATCGCCAGCGCCAGCGTGATCGCCATCAGCGTCAGGCACAGCGTCGGCTCGATGCGCTCGGCGAGCGCCTGCACCACGGGCCGATCGAGGAAGATCGAGTTGCCCAGGTCGCCGCGCACCGCCGCTGCGAGATAGTCGACGTATTGCCGCCACAGCGGCACGTCCAGCCCAAGCCGCACCCGCAGCGCCTGCACCTGCGCCGCCGAGGCGTCGGGCCCAAGCATCAGCGCCGCGGGGTCGCCGGGCGCCAGGCGGATCACCACGAAAGCCAGGCTCGCCACGACGAACATGACCATCGCCGCGCCGCCGAGGCGCCGCAGGACCGCCTGCGTCATGCGCCTTCAGGCTTCCACCCAGGTATTCCAGAAGAACGGCCAGGCGGCCGGCGTGAGTCCCGTCAGCCGGCGGCTGCGCACGCCGAGTGCGTTGAAGTTGCCGA
>CAIMEK010000627.1 GCA_903839965.1 uncultured Acetobacteraceae bacterium
CCGGGTGTTCCAGTCCTACGACGCCATCGTCGACCATTGCTGCGACGCCTGGAACAGGCTGACCGACCAGCCATGGCGCATCATGTCCATCGGACTGCGCAACTGGGCACATGGGTTCTGATCATCGGGCGCTGGTATAAGACTTTGTTCGGGTTGCTGAATTCACTCTTTCCGACGCAGCCGCCGCACGCGCGCGACGCTACCGCCTGGGCGCCAACGTCCGGATCGCCACCACCGGCGGGGCCAGGCGGCCATCGCGGACGGCGTCGGGATCGAGCGGCAGATCGCGCCGCACCGCTCCGTCATTGCCGAGCGCGGCGGTGAGCTGGCCGTCGACCAGCACCTCGGTGCCGCCGGCATTGCCGGTGGTCAGCAGCAATTGGCCGGGTTGCTTGCCCGGCGGCACCGGCCAGGTCTCGCCGGCGCGCAGTACGCGGTTCAGCAGCACCGGGCCCTGGCGATCGCGCACCTGCAGCCAGGAGTCCGCCTTCGCGCGCAGCACGATGCGGGTGCCTTCCGGCAGCGGCGGCAGGCCGGCGCCGGGCGAAACCGGATTGGTCGCCAGCGGCGGCCCGAACACGCCGGACGCCGGTATCGCGGCGGCGGCCGAGGTCGGCGCCACGGAGGGCAGCGTCATCGGCGCCGGCGCCGCTTCGACGATCACGCGCGGGGCTGTCTCAGGCACCGGCGGCGGGGCCGGCGGCGGCTGCACCAGTTCGGCCAGGCGTTGCGGCACCGCCCGCACCGGTTCTTCCCCGGGCTGGTTCGCGGACAGCCGGTACCAGCCGACATAGGCGCCGACCACCAGCACGGCGCCCAACAGGACGACCGCCCCGACCGGCACGCCGCGTTCCGGAACCGGCGCGGGAAAGGTCAACTTGGGCTGCTGGGTCAGTTCGGCCGTCTCGGCGCGGAAACGCCGGGCCGTCTCGTCGGCATCGAGCCCGAGAGCGCTGGCATAGGACCGCACGAAACCCAGCGTATAGGCACCCGAAGGGAGCTCGGCGAAGTTGCCATCCTCGATGGTGGACAGCACATTCGGTCGGATCCTCAGATGCGCCGCGACCGCCTCCAGCTCCCAGCCGAGGCGTTCACGTGCGGCACGCAAGTCAGTGCCAATTCGGGATATTGGTACCAGCGCGTCCTGCCTCACAACCTGCGCCGGCGCGTCAGCAGACACTGACACCGGGACATTCCCCTGCGCATTTCTGGATCTGCGATCGTGCAGCACGGCAGCTCGATCCTAAGCTCGAATGTTACGGGCGGTACGGGAAACCGACGCCCGGCATCCCTCGCTCATCCCCGCTCCCTATCTAGACCGACATGCCCCGCTTGCCAACCTCGCAACCGACGCAAATCAGAGCACGGAGCGTGAATCTTCCATGCCACGTCTCAGGACTTCGAAAAATCATCCGGAGAATCCGAAATTTTCCTGGACTGTGTCCTTTCGACCTAAGCCCAATTCCAGCGCTCCCGGCAACCGCCAACGCCCATAATCGCCACGCGTTCACAACGAAGTGCGCTGACGGATGCGCAACGTCACATCGGCACATCGTGCTCACGCGCCCACGCCGCGATCGGCTCGCGCAAACTGCTCTCGGCCGCGCCGGCGCGTCGCACCGCGGTCAGCAATGCGCGAAACGCGGGCAGGTCCACCGCCGCCAGCGCGGCCTTCACCGGGAAGATGCCGGAAGCCGGCATCGACAGGGTCGAGACGCCGAGTCCCACCATGGTGATCGCCTCCAGCGGGCGCGCGGCCGCCTCGCCGCAGACCGATAGCGGAACGCCCGCCGCGTTGGCCTGCGCCGCAAGATCGGCGAGCAGCGACAGCATGGCCGGCGACAGCACGTCGTAGCGCCCGGCGAGCGCCGCGCTGCCGCGGTCGGCGGCGTACAGGAACTGCAGCAGGTCGTTGGTGCCGACCGAAATGAAATCGGCCACGCGCAACAATTCGGGCAACTGCCACAACAGCGCCGGCACCTCCAGCATGGTGCCCACCAGCAGCGTCTGAGGCGCCGGGCGAACCCGCTCGGCCTCCGAAAGCAGCAGGGCGCGGGCGGTGCGGAACTCGCCGACGGTGGCGACCATCGGGAACATCACCGACAGCTTGCGCCCGCCCGCGGCCAGCAGCAGGGCGCGCAACTGGCGGCGCAGCAGCGACGGCCGGTCGAGCCCGATGCGCAGGCTGCGCCACCCCATCGCCGGATTCTCCTCCTCCGGCGGCGGACTGCCCGGCAGCAGCTTGTCGCCGCCGAGGTCCAGCGTGCGGAACAGCACCGGCCGCTCCGCCGCCTCGTCCAGCACGCGCGCGTACACCGCCGTCTGCTCCTGCACATCGGCGATGGTGCCGCGCGCCAGCATGGCGATTTCGGTGCGGAACAGCCCGATACCGGCGGCGCCGGTGGCTTCGAGCTGCGCCAGTTCCATGGCCAGCCCGACATTCAGCATCAGCCGCACGGCGGTGCCGTCGCGCGTTTCCGACGGCCGGCCGCGCAGCGCCGCCCAACCGGCCCGGCGTTCATTGCGGGCTTCCAGGGCGGACAGGTAGACCAGCTTCACGTCCTGCTCGGGGCGCAGGATCACCTGTGCCGCCGGGCCGCTGCGCTGGGCTTCCTCGGCGTCGAGGATCACCTCGTCGCCCGGCTCGGCCGCATCGATGATGCCGCGCACGCCGCCGATTGCCGGCATGCCGAGGGCGCGCGCCAGGATGGCCGCGTGGCCGGCCGGGCTCGCCTCCTCCACCACCACTCCGGCCACGCCGCGATCGTGCCAGTGCAGCAACTCGGCCGGGCCAAGGCGCCGCGCCAGCAGGATGGCGCCTTCCGGCACCGGCTCCTCACGCGCATCGCCGACAAGCGCGGTCAGCAGCCGGTTTGCCAGATCCTCCATATCAGCGAGGCGTTCGCGCAAATAGGCGTCACTGATCCGCCGCATACGGGCATGCAGTTCCGCGGCAACCCGCTGCACCGCGGCTTCGGCCGTCATGCCGGTTCGGATCGCCTCGGCGACCCGGCGCAGCCAGCCGGCGTCGGAGGCTACCAGACGATAGGCCTCCAGCACTTCGCGTGATGCCGTGACATCCGCCGGGCGGCCGTTTTGCGGCACATCGGCGAACAGATCGTCCAGCCCGCGCTGCATGCGATCAACCGCCTGGTCCAGGC
>CAIMEK010000628.1 GCA_903839965.1 uncultured Acetobacteraceae bacterium
CGGCCGAGACCGCCATTGCCCAGGCCCGGCTCATCCTCGTGTTCGATGATGGTGTCGAGATCCAGATCGAGTTCCGCGAGGGCCAGGCGCACGTTCTCCCGGATGCCGAGATTATGCAGGTTGTTCGCCAGGTGGGGGCCGGGCAGATACTCGGCCGACAGGTAGCAGACGGTGCGGCTATTGTCCCTGGCATAGGTCTGCACCGTACTCACCCAGCGGCGCAGCACATGGTCGCGCAGGGTGTGCGAGAGTGCCTGGTAGTGGTCGTTGGGGGTGGCGACCTTGAGAAATCGTCCCTGGGTGTAAAAAAGATTGTCCAGAAAGGCACGTTTGAGCGCCGCAACCGATTGCCCGGTACGGATGTTCTCGAACATCTGGCCGGCTTCATCCGGGCGCTTCTCGTGCATGGCACTCTCCTGAGTCAACATTCGCGGCGGGATACCGCACTACCAGCCGCAGCTATGAACCGCTGGGGTTTTCGCTCGCATAGAGCAGCCAATCCGCTCTCTCCTCCCGCCAGGCGGCCTCGTCGCGGTGGGCGAGTGTCTCCAGGTCGGCGGGGGTGGCCGCGGGATCATCCACCCATAGGCGCAGTTCCTCGCCACCGTTGATGAGGTCGATGGCGAGGCGTTCGTTTTCATATTCGTAGGGGAAATCACGCCACAGCGGGTAATCGGGGTGGAGTTGCCGCACGGCCTTGAAGACCAGGGCAAGCAGCCGCCAGGGGCGGAAGGCGGCATGGTCGTAATGGGCGCCTTCGACGTGGATCTGCACTCCTGCGCAGAGTTGCCCCACGTGTTTGTGGAAGGTCGGCTCGAACCAGCAGGCGCGCAGGGCGCAGCCTTGCAACCAGTGCGGTGCGAGCGCATGCATGCTGGCGATCAGGCTGCGCGCGTCCAGGTCGGGCGCGCCGAACACTTCCAGGGGCCGCGTGGTGCCGCGCCCTTCCGACAGGGTGGTGCCTTCCAACAGCACGGTGCCGGGATAAGCGCGGGCCATCGAGAGGTTGGGCGCATTGGGGCTGGGATTCACCCAGACGCGTTCCCGCAAGGGCCAGCCGTAGCCGGGCGCGGCCTCGGGCACCCAGCCCCGCATCTCGATGACGCGATAGTCCACGTCGAGATTCAGTGTGTGGATGAACCAGTGCCCCAACTCCCCCAGGGTGAGCCCATGGCGCATGGGCAAGGGGCCGGCACCGACGAAGCTCTCCCAGCCAGGACGCAGGCTCAAGCCTTCCACCGGGCGGCCGGCGGGATTGGGCCGGTCCAGCACCCAGACGCTCTTGCCCGCGCCCGCAGCCGCTTCCAGGATGTAACGCAAGGTGGTGAGAAAGGTGTAGATGCGGCAGCCGAGATCCTGCATGTCCACCAGCAGCACGTCGAAGGTGTCCAGCATGGCCGCCGTGGGCCGGCGCACCGCTCCATAGAGGCTGAATACCGGGAGGCCGTGGACGGGGTCCTGGAAGTCGGGCGACTCCATCATGTTGTCCTGCTTGTCACCGCGCAGGCCGTGCTGTGGGCCGAAGGCCGCGCTGAGCCGCAGATTCGGCAGTGCCGCCAGGGCGTC
>CAIMEK010000629.1 GCA_903839965.1 uncultured Acetobacteraceae bacterium
GTCGAACTTTTGCTCATCGCCCCCACCGCCAACCGCATCGTTCGCCCGATCGCCCGCATGCTCGGCATCGGCCCCTTCACCCCCTGCCAGCGCCCGGTCCGCCCCGCACCCGCACCGGCGCCGCCCCCCGTCCCCGCGCCACGCCCCAGGTTCCCGGCGCCACCAAGCGAGGACGCCCCCCGCTGCTCCGGCTTCCCCTGGCACCTGCTGCTCACGCCGGCCGAAAGACTGACCTGACCCGGCGCGCGCCTTCGCGCGACGCCCGGCGCGCCCAACCGTGCCGATAACGTTACGTTATCGTAACTGTATTCCCTATGCCGGCAACAGCGGCGTCACCCGCCGGGTCAGGTCGCCCATCGCCTGCTCCGGCGTCTTCAGCCCGAGCACCGCCGCCTCGGCCTCCTCGCGGAACAGGTCGCCCGCCCGCGCCGCCTCGTCGAAGGCAGGCAGCGGAATGCGCGCCACCTTCAGCACCTTGCGCTCCTCGTCCGCATACGGCACCGCGGCACGGAAGGTCGCGTCGTCGTATGTCGAGTTGCGCACCGGGCCATTGCCGTTGAGCGCGGCGACGCGGGTAGCCTCCACCGTGGTCATCGCCCGCAGGAACGCCCACGAGAGTTCCTTGCGCCCCGCCGGGCGCGGCACCGCCATGCCCCAGAACTCCACCTTGGCGGGCGCCACCGGATACCTGCCCTGCAGCGTGGCCGAGGCCGGCAGCGCAACGGTGCGGATCTTGCCGGCATAGGCGCCGCCCCGGGGGTCGTTGAACAGCCGCGCGCGGCTCATGCTCTGCACGCAGAACACCCCACGTCCCTGCTGCATCCACTGGGTGGTGTCCTCGGTGGTCAGGGTGGTGAAGTTGCGCGGAAACGCCCCTTCCTGGTACAGCGCCCGCAGCAGCCTGATCGCGTTCAGCATGCCCGGCTGGTCCGCCGTGCACTTGAAGTCCGGGGTGATGAAGTCGCCGTCCCACATGCGCGCCAGGTCGATCACGTTCGGATAGGTCAGCCCCGGCATCACCAGCCCGACCACCCGCGTGCCGTCGTCGCGGCGGTACGTGCAGCGCCGGATCATCTCGATCATGTCCTCGGCCGTCGCCGGCCCGTGGTCGATGCCGCGCTCGGCCAGGATCGCCGCGTTGTAGTGCAGCCCCGAGGAGGCATGGCGGAACGGCAGCCCCACCTGCAAGCCGCCCACCTTCATCCCCGCCAGCAGGCCCGGGAATATGTCCTCCGGCGCCGCCACCGGCGCCTTCGCCATCCACGCCTCCAGCGGCTCGAACAGCTTGGCCACGCGCGGCACGATCTGCGTGTTCACCAGGAAGCCCACGTCGACCGCGGTGTGGTCGAGCGAGGCCTCGCGCAGCAGGCGGTCGCCCAACTGCCCGTTGTCGGCGAACGTGGTCCACTGCACGCCAACGCCGGTCTCCCGGGTGAACGCGGCGGTGATGTCGCCGGCCGACCCCACCGCGGCGGACTGGTGCACCTTGTGCGCGAACACCGAGAGCGGCTCGGCCGCCCGGACGATGGCCGGCATCGCCAGCACGGCAACGCCTCCCAGCAGGGCCCGGCGTGCAACCACGATTTTCCTCCCGCGGTGTTGGCGGGCGAAATCCTATCCCCTAAGCTCGCCCGCATGGAAGCCATGCCGTCCGACGACCTGATCATCCGCGCCGTGCGCGCCCATCCGTTGCGCACCGCCCTGCCCACCGTGCAGCACACCTCGCAAGGGGCGTGGCCACAGCTCGAAATCGCCATCGTCGAGGTCGAGACCGCCAGCGGCCGGGTGGGCATCGGCGAATGCCTGGCCCGCCGCGGCGCCGTCGGCTACGCCCGTTTCATCCGCGACGCCCTGGCGCCGCGCCTGCTCGGCCGCTCCGCGCACGACCGCCGGGCGCTGTGGCAGGACATGCGCCTGGTGGTCACGGGCCGGCTGGGCGGCATGCTGGTGGAATCGATCGCCGGCATCGACACCGCGCTGTGGGACCTGGCCGGCCAGGCCGCCGGACAGCCGATCTGGCGCCTGCTCGGCGGCATCGGCCGCCCACGCGTCACCGCCTACGCCTCGTCGATCAACTGGGCGGACGATGCCCAGGTCGAGGCCGAAATAGCCCGCGCCCTCGGCCAGGGCTTCACCCAGATCAAGGTGAAGATCGGCGCTCCCGCCGAACGCGCCATCGCCCGCGTCCGCCACGCCCGCCGCATTGCCGGCGACGGGGTGAAACTCGCCGCCGACGCCAACTGGGCCTACGACGCCGACGAGGCCATGCGGGTCGGCCGGGTAATGTGCGACCTCGACTACTTCTGGTTCGAGGAACCGCTGCCGCCCGACGACCTCTCCGGCTACGCCCGCCTGCGCCAGCACCTGCCCCTGCGCATCGCCGCCGGCGAAAGCGACTTCACCGCCCGCGGCGTCGAGCCGCAACTGCGCAACGGCACTTTCGGCCTGGTGCAGCCCGACGTGGCCCGCTCCGGCGGCATCAGCGAAACCTTCCGCATCGCCGAGCTCGCCGCCCTGCACGGCATCGCCTATGCGCCGCATGTCGGCTGGTCCGGCGGCGTGTGCAGCGCCGCCAGCGTCCACCTGGCCGCCGCCGCCGAAAGCTTCCTGACCTTCGAATGCATGGTGTTCGACAACCCGCTGCGCCAGGAACTCACCACCCCCGTCTACGGCGACGTCGCCGGCCTCAAGGACGGCATGCTGGACGTCCCCACCGCCCCCGGCCTCGGCGTCCGCCTGAAACCGGGCGCCCTCGAACGCTTCGCCATTGCGGAGTGACCCCGATGGAGAAGGGAAACTAAGGCCAGCGGCGCTGCCCTCGCCGCCAGACAAGTCGGACCACGATCCTTCAGATTGCCGTTACACTGAACTGTAATACTTCGGGTATGCGGCTCCGTTTCGGCTGGCGGCAGCGGCCTTTCACGCAAAAGAGAACCGAAGTACCCTGCTCGGTTATGCTAGAATTTACCGTACCCCCGGAAAATCGGGAATCTCTTCTCGCGCAACGCTCCGCCGGCCAGGCCGTTGCAATGGCCGGACAGGGCAACCGGGCCGGGGGTCTCGGACAGTCGACGCGTGCATCGATCGAGGGAGACAGCGATGGCGACAGTGGCGCACCGGCGAACCCGTGGCACCCGCGTGCTCCCGGCCACGGCCGTGGCGCTCGCGCTGCTGGCGAGCTGCTATGTCGCCGGCCCGTTCGTCACGCTGTGGCAAATCGCCCGGGCCGCCGAAACCGGCGACCTCGCCGTGCTGCAGGGGTCGATCGACTGGGGCGCGGTGCGGCAGGGCCTGAAGGACGACATCGCCGAAGGCGTGGTCGGCATGCCGGCGCAGACGCTGCTGGCGGGCAACGTGCTGCCGCCGTTCGGCGCCGGCTTCATGAACGGCATCGCCGCCACCGAGGTCGACCGCAGCGTCACGCCGCAGGGCCTGTGGGAAGCGGCGGACGTGTTCGACCCGGCCGCGCATGGCGGGTCCGCCCGGCCCAGCATCGTCGATGCCGGCTTCACCACGCCGACGCGGTTCGACCTGCGCGTGCACCTGCCCTGCCAGGGCGCCGAGGAGCCGCCGCTACACCTGCGGCTGGCGTTTCATGCCGGGTCCTGGCGCGTGGTGCGCGTCTGGGTGCCGCAGGACCTGATGGACCGCGCCGGCGCCCGCACCTGAACGCGGCGACGAAGCGCCGCGGACAAACCGGTTCCGCGCAGGTTCCCCATGCCGACATGACCGAAACGCGCTAAGACGACGCGGCGTGCCGGTTGGCCGGCGCGCCGTCCGTCGGGCTCCCCACGCGCGACGGGCCGGTCATGAAGGAGCAGACCATGCGCACTATCCTGGCAGCCGGCTCGGCCGCGCTGCTGCTCGCCGCCACCGCCCTGGCCCCCGCGCGCGCCGCCGACATCACCGTCGCCTGGGCCGCCGCCGCCTCCTCGGCCGACCCGCACTTCCACGCCGTAACGCCCAACAACGCCCTGGCGCGGGAGGTGTTCAGCGCGCTGACCCGCACCGACCCGCGCGGCGTCATCGGGCCCGACCTGGCGGCGTCGTGGGAGGTGAAGGACCCGTTGACCTGGGTGTTCCACCTGCGCGACACGAAGTTCCAGGACGGCACCCCGTTCACCGCCAACGACGTGCTGTACAGCCTGTGCCGGACGCTGAAGGCGGTGGGGGCGACGCAGTCCTTCACCGAAGTGCCGAAGACGGTGGCCAGCGCCGAAGTGGTCGATCCGCGCACCATCGTGTTCCACACCCGCGCCCCCGACCCCACCGTGCCGGCGCTGCTGGTGGGCTACTACATGCTGTCGGCGCACACCGCCGGGGCCGCCGCCGATATCCGCTTCGACCCGGCCACCCAATGCGGCGTGCCGCTGCCGCCCTCGTCGGACTTCGACACCCTGAAAATGACCAACGGCACCGGCCCGTACCGCCTGACCCGCTACGTGGCCGGCGACGCGGCGGTGCTGGAAGCCAACCCGGGCTACTATGGCGCCAAGGCGCACTGGAACCGGGTCACCATCCGCCCGGTGAGCAACACCGGCGCCCGCACGGCGGGGCTGCTGGCCGGCGATTTCGACCTGATCGAAAACCCCGCGGCGCGCGACCTGCCGGCCATCAAGGCCAAGGGCGGGCTGGCCTACACCACCACGCCCTCGGACCGCATCGTCTTCCTGCAGCCCGATAGCGGCCGCACGCCGAGCCCGCTGGTGGAGGCCGGCGGCAAGAACCCGCTGACCGACGCGCGGGTGCGCGAGGCGATCTCGATCGCCATCGACCGCAAGGCCATCGCCGACCGGCTGATGGACGGACTGGCCGTGCCCGCCGACCAATATGTCACCGCCGGGCTGCCGGGCCATCTCGACAATCCGCCGAAGCGGCCGTTCGATCCGACGCGGGCGCGCAAGCTGCTGGCCGAGGCCGGCTGGCCCGACGGGTTCGGCCTCACCATTTCGGCCACCAACGACCGCTACATCAACGACGGCCAGGTGATCCAGGCGGTCGGCCAGTACCTTTCCCGCATCGGCATCCGCGTCAAGGTCGATGCGATGACGCAGACCATGTTCTTCCCGCGCCGCGCCAAGCGCGAGTTCAGCCTGGCCATGGGCGGCTGGGGCTACAGCCCGCTGTCGAGCATTTCCGTGCTGCGCACCTGGGTGGTCACCACCGACCTGTCGCGCGGCATCGGCGGGTCGAACTACGGCGGCTACCACAGCGACGCCTTCGACGCCGCCTTCCTGCCCGCGCTCACCGACCTCGACGACGCCAGCCGCGCCAGGCGCCTGCAGGACGCCACCCGCATCGCGCTGACCGACAGCGCCATCATCCCGCTGTACTGGGAAACCTCGGTCTGGGCCTACAAGGACCGCTACAGCTTTGTTGGCCGGGCCGACCAGCAGACCGACTTCGACGGGCTGAGCCTGAAGGCGAAGTAGTCCCACGCGACAGCCGGTGCCAGGCCCGCGCCGGCCCTTCGGAATCGGAGTTCGATGGTCATGACGGAAGCATTTCCCCGCCTCGGCCGGCGGTTGCGGCTGGGCCTGCTGGGCGGCGGCCCGGGCAGCTTCATCGGCCCGATGCACCGCGCCGCCGCGCGGCTCGACGGCCGCTTCGACCTCATCGCCGGCGTGCTGTCGTCCAATGCGGAGAAGGGCCGCGCCGCCGCCGCCGCCCTGGGCATCGCCGCCTATCCCTCGGCCGCGGCCATGTGCGCCGCCGAACCGACGCTGGACGCGGTGGCGGTGATGACGCCGAACCACTGCCACATCGCGGAGTGCCGCGCGGCGCTCGGGGCCGGGCTGCACGTGGTCTGCGACAAGCCGCTGACCAACACGCTCGCCGAGGCCCGCGAACTGGCCAGCCTCGCCGCCGAACGCAAGCGGGTGTTCTGCCTCACCCACGCCTATTCCGCCTATCCGATGATCCGCCAGATGAAGGCCATGGTCGCCGCCGGCACGCTCGGCGAATTGCGCGCCGTGCAGGTGGAATATTTGCAGGCCGGCATGAGCCAGCGCGTCGAGAACGGGCCGCTCACTGCCAAGCTGCGCTGGAAGCTGGATACCGCGCAGTCCGGGCCGTCGCTGGTGCTGGGCGACATCGGCACCCATGCCGACCAGTTGCTGCGTTTCGTGGTAGGCCGGCCGATCACCCGCATCGCGACCGACCTCGGCGCGCTGGTGCCGGGGCGCACGGTGCACGACTGGTGCTCCTGCCTGCTGCGCATGGAGGGCGGGCTGCGCGGCACGCTGAACGTTTCGCAGGCGCTGGCCGGCGCGGAGAACGTCATCACGCTGCGCGTGTTCGGCGAGCGCGGCCACCTGGAATGGAGCCACGCGCGCAGCAACTTCCTCACCCATGCGCCGCACGGCGAGCCGGTGCGCACGCTGTCGCGTGGCGGCCCCGGCATGCTGCCCCCGGCGGCGCGGCTGGTACGCATCCCGGCCGGGCATCCCGAGGGCCTGCTGGAGGCGTTCGCCAACCTCTACCGCGACGCCGCCGAGGCGATGGCCGCCGCCATCCTGGGCGTCGCGCCCGATCCGGCGGCGCTGGAATTCCCGACCGCGCGCGACGGCGTGGCGGGGCTGGCCTTCCTCGAAGCGGCGATCGCCTCGCAGGCCGCCGGCGGCGCTTGGACGGACGTTGCGTCGTAAACTTGCGCCGCCGGCACCCGCAGGCAATGGCGCCGCGTGCCAGGGGCGGTCGTGCGCGGCCGCCCGGCCTTCCTTTCGCGCGCCCTGAGCGCCTAAGCTGCGCGCCGGCATTGCGCCGACCCTGCAACAGGAAGCCTGATTCCATGACCGCAACATCACCGCGCTGGACCCACCGCCCGGAAGGCTCGACCTGGGGCGACTGGGGGCCGGACGACCAGCTCGGCCGCATGAACCTGCTCACCCGCGAAAAGGTGCTCGCCGGCATCGCCGAAGTGCGCGAGGGCCGCACCTTCTGCCTGTCGCTGCCGCTGGATTATCCGGGCGGCTCGGTGCTCAACCCGCGCCGCACCCCGCCGGTGCTGCGCCCCGTGCAGCGCAAGAACGGCCGCCCCAACATGACCTACCCGATGCGCTGCGACGACCCCACCGCCACCGACCTGATCTGCGACGACCAGGTTGTGCTGACCCTGCAATACTCGACGCAATGGGACAGCCTGGCGCATATCGGCCAGATGTTCGACGTCGACGGCGACGGCCGCCCCGAGGACGTGTTCTACAACGGCTGGCGCGCCGGCAGCGACATCGCCGGCCCGCTGGTGTGGCACGGCACCGAGCCGGCCGCCTACGACGGCCCGCAGGGCGCCAACCGGCTGAGCGTGGCGAACATGGCGGTGGCCTGCCTGCAGGGCCGCGCCGTGATGATCGACCTGGAGGCGCATTTCGGCCGCACCGGCAAGCTGATCGGCTACGACGAGCTGCGCCAGGTGCTCGATGCCGACCGCATCGTCGTCGAGCCCGGCGATTTCGTCTGCTTGCGCACCGGCTTCGCGCAGATGCTGCTGGACATGAACCGCAACCCCGACGCCGACGTGCTGTTCGGCACCACCTCCGCGCTCAACGGGCGCGACCAGCGGCTGCTGCAATGGATCACCGACAGCGGCGCGGTGGCGCTGATCGCCGACAACTATGCGGTCGAAATCCTGCCGGCGCGGCCCTGCGCGGACGCCTTTTGCGCCACTTTGCCGCTGCACGCGCATTGCCTGTTCAAGCTCGGCGTGAACCTCGGCGAGATGTGGTATCTCACCGAACTCGCCGACTGGCTGCGCGCGAACCATCGCTCGCGCTTCCTGCTGACCGCCCCGCCGCTGCGCCTGCCCGGCGCCGTCGGTTCCCCCGCCACCCCCGTCGCCACGGTCTGACCATGTCCGACCTCCTCCACCTCGCCGCCGCCGCGGGCCCCAACGACCTGCCCTGGATCGACCCCGCCTTCCCCGCCCAGCCCTTGACGCTGCGCAGCGCCCGCCCGCGCGACTTCTCGCCCGATACGCCGGTGCTGTTCGTGCACCACGGCGTGCTGCGCAACGGCGGCGACTACCGCGACTTCTGGCTGGGGCTGGTGGACGAGGCCGACCTGTTCGTGGTGGTGGCGGAATTCTCCGACCAGTCCTTTCCCGGCGCGCGCAGCTACAATTTCGGCAACCGCAGCGACGAACACGGCCAGCCGCAGCCGCGCGCGCACTGGACCTATGGCATCGTCGAGCGGACCTTCGCCGCCTTGCGCGAGGCCGGCCTCACGCGGCGGCGCACCTACGGCCATTTCGGCCACTCGGCCGGCGGGCAGTTCGTGCACCGCATGCTGTCGCTGGGCTACCGGACGCATGTGGCGGCGGCGGCGACCGCCAATGCCGGCACCTATGCGATGCCCGAGCTCGACGTCGATTTCCCCTACGGGCTGGGCGGAACCGGCCTCGATGAAGCCGCGCTCGCCGAGGTTTTGCGCTTCCGCCTGACCGTCATGGCCGGCACCGCCGACATCGAAACCGAAGGCGAGCATTTCCCGCACGAGCCGGCGGCGATGCGCCAGGGCGGAACCCGCTATGCGCGCGCCCACCGCTACATCGAAACCGCGCGCGCCCAGGCCCGGCGCCGCGGACTGCATTGCGGCTGGACCATCGTCGATGTGGCCGGCGTCGGCCACGACGGCGAGCGCATGTCGCAGGCCGCCGCGCCGCTGCTCGCCGCGGCGCTGCACACCGCCTCCTGATTCTCCCCGAAGGACGTTTCCATGCAGAACAGCGAACGCATCTGGCAACTCGTCGATGCCCACCAGCAGGAATTCACCGAGCTGAGCGACCGGATCTGGGATCATCCCGAGATCGCCTACAACGAATTCAACTCGGTCGACGAGCACGCCGCCATGCTGGAGCGCCAGGGCTTCCGCGTGACCCGCGACGTCGCCGGCCTGCCGACGGCGGTGATGGGCGAGGCCGGCGAGGGCGGGCCGGTGATCGCCATTCTCGGCGAGTACGACGCCCTGCCCGGGCTTTCCCAGGAGGCCGGGGTCGCCGAGCCGAAGCCGCTGCCGGGCGACGGCATGGGGCAGGGCTGCGGCCACAACCTGCTCGGCGCGGCCTCGCTGCTGGCCGCCACCGCGGTGAAGGAGTGGCTGGCGGAACACCACCTCAAGGGCCGCGTGCGCTACTACGGCTGCCCCGCCGAGGAAGGCGGCGCCGCCAAGGGGTTCATGGTGCGCGCCGGCACCTTCAAGGATGCCGACATCGCCATCTCCTGGCATCCCTCGGGCTTCTCCGGCGTGAACGACGGCATGAGCCTGGCCAACATGCGCATCGATTTTTCCTTCGTCGGCCGCGCTTCGCATGCCGCCGCCGCGCCGCATCTCGGCCGCTCCGCGCTCGATGCCATCGAACTGATGAACGTCGCCGTCAACTACATGCGCGAGCACATGCCGTCGGACGCGCGCATCCACTACGCCTATCTCGACACCGGCGGCGTGGCGCCGAACGTGGTGCAGGGCAGCGCGAAGATCCGCTACGCCGTGCGCGCGCGCGAACTGCCGGAACTGTGGCCGCTGGTCGAGCGGGTGAAAAAATGCGCCGAGGGCGCGGCGCTGATGACCGAAACCACGGTGAGCCACAAGGTGGTTTCCGCCGTCTCCAACCTGCTCGCCAACACCCCGCTGGAGCAGGCCATGTTCGACAACCTCCAGCGCCTTGGCCCGCCGCCCTTCGACGCGGCCGACCGCGCCTTCGCCCGCAGCATCCAGGCGACGCTGTCGCGCGAGGACATCGTCTCGGCCTTCCGCCGCGTCGGCCGCGCGGTCGACCTCGACCTGCCGCTGTGCGACGCCGTGGTGCCGCTGGACGCCAAGGGCGCGCCGATGATGGGCAGCACCGATGTCGGCGACGTCACCTGGGTGGTGCCCACGGTGCAGGCGCGCGGCGCCACCTACGCCATCGGCACGCCCGGCCACTCCTGGCAGCTCACCGCGCACGGCAAGTCGCCGCTGGCGCACAAGGGCATGGTGCACGTGGCCAAGGTGATGGCCGGCACGGCGGTGGACGTGCTGAAGGACCCGGCGCTGATCGAACGCGCCAAAGCCGACTTCGCGGCGCGCACGGCGGCCACGCCCTACGTGTGCCCGCTGCCCGACGACGTCGAGCCGCCGATCCGCTCTCGCCCCGCCTGAAAGTTTACCGAAAAGCGGCGGGCACAAGACCCGCCGCCAGGGAGAACACCATGAGACGCCTGCTTCTCACCGCGGTCGCCGTGTGTGCATTCGGCACCGCCCAGGCCCAGCAACGGATGGAACAATCCGGGTTGGTGGGGAAGCTGGAAGGCCCCACCATCGTCGCCGATCCGACGCAATGGCCGAAGCACTTCCAGGAATCGCCGGCCCTTGCCGAGCGCGTGAAGGCCGGCAAGCTGCCGCCGGTGGCGCAGCGCCTGCCCAGCGAGCCGATGGTGCTGCACCCGCTGCACGCCATCGGGCAGTACGGCGGCACCTGGCGGCGCGGCTTCATCGGGCCGGGCGACAGCGAAAACGGCAACCGCCTGATGGCCGGCGACAAGCTGGTGTTCCTGGACTCCTCCGGCACCAAACCGGCGCCCTCCGTGGCGAAGGGCTGGGAGGTCAGCGCGGACGGCAAGCGCACCGTGCTGTTCCTGCGCAAGGGCATGAAATGGTCCGATGGCGAACCGTTCACCGCGGACGACTTCATGTTCTGGTACGCCGACATCAACGGCAACAAGGACCTGCTGCCGAGCCTGCCGCCGGAGATGTCGATCAACGGCAAGCCGGGGCGGATGGTGAAGGTCGACGAGACCACCGTCGCCTTCGAATTCGACGAGCCGTACTTCCTGTTCCTCCCGCTGCTCGCCGGCGACACGCCGATCGGCGGCGGGCAGGCGCGGCTGCAATCGGACGGGCAGCAGAACGGCCTGTATGCGCCGGCGCATTACCTCAAGCAGTTCCTGCCGAAATACAGCAGCGAGCAGGCGCTGAACGAAAAGGCGCGCGCCGCCGGAATGGACAACTGGCTTTCGCAGTACCGGCTGAAGTCGGACTGGCGCCTCAACCGCGACCTGCCGACGCTGTCCGCCTGGCACATGACGCAGCCGATCAACACCCCCACCTTCGTGCTGGAGCGCAACCCGTACTTCTATGCGGTGGATACCGAGGGCAACCAGCTTCCCTATATCGACCGCGTCGTGCTGACGATGGCGGAGAGCCCCGACCTGATCAATCTGCGCGCCATCGCCGGCGAGTACGACTACATGGAGCGCTTCATCGACCTGGCCAAAGTGCCGGTGTTCATCGAAAACGCCGCCCGCGGGCACTACAAGCTGCACCTCGACCTCGGCTTCAGCGGCGGCGATTCAACGCTGTTCCCCAACCTCGCCTACCAGGCCGATCCGGAAATCGGCAAATGGCTGCGCAACGCCGACTTCCGCCGCGCGCTCTCGCTCGGCATCGACCGCGACCAGTTGAACGAGGCGTTCTGGCTCGGCCTCGGCACCGCGGGTTCGGCCATCCCCTCCGCCGACCTGCCCGAATATCCCGGCGATGCGTGGCGCACGCGCTGGTCCACCTACGATCCGAAACAGGCATCGGCGATGCTCGACCGCATCGGCCTGGACAAGAAAGACGCCCAGGGCTTCCGGCTGCGCACCGACAACGGCCAGCGGCTGCGCATCGAGATCACGGTGGCGCAGACGCTGGTGCCGTCCTGGCCCAAGCAGATGGAGATGGTGGCGCAGCAATGGACCCGCATCGGCATCGCGGCCGACGTCAAATTGCTGGAACGGCACCTGGCCACCCTGCGCATCAGCCAGGACCAGGACCAGATCACGGTGTGGACCAACGCCGGCACCGAGAGCCTTTACCTGTATCCGCGCTACGCGCTGCCGGTGGACATCACCGTCGGCATGGGCGGGCGGGCGCTGGCGGACTGGTACTCCTCCAACGGCGCGCGCGGCATGAAGCCGACCGATCCTGACCTGCTGCACGCTTTCGATCTCCTGCGCGCGGCGTCGGGGCAACCCGAGGAACAACGCAACCGCACCGCACAGGAAATCTGGAAGCTGATCGTCGAGCAGCAATGGAACATCGGCATCGTCGGCCTGTCGCCGGCGACGCACGGGGTGCGGGTGGTGAACGACCGACTGGAGAACGTGCCTGAACGCACCTGCATCGCCCAGCATTGCCGCAC
>CAIMEK010000630.1 GCA_903839965.1 uncultured Acetobacteraceae bacterium
CCGAGATTGGCGTTGCGCCACTGGACGGTGGCGTGCTGGCCGTCGAGGTCGGCCTCGGCATGCGCCGGCGCCACCAGCAGCACCGCCAGCAACGCCGCCGACACGGCCGAACTGCGACGAAGGCGGGTCACGCCGATTGGGTTCCTGGCCGCCACCACGTCCGGGGCGAATGCCGCCCCGGACGCGAAAGGTCGGCTACTTCACGACGATGTAGCGATACGGGAAGTAGTTGTCGGCCATCTGGGCGACCGAAACGTTGTTCTTCGAGGCCCAGACGATGACCTGCTGGTGGAGGGGAATGACGGCCACGTCCTGCTGCAGGATGGTGATGCTCTCGTCGATCAGCTTGTTGCGCTTGGCCTGGTCGGTCTCGATGCCGATCTGGTCGATCAGGGTGTCGATCTTCGGGTTGGAGTAGCCGCCATCGTTCAGTTCGCCGCGGGTGCCGTTGCGGGTGCCGAGCAGCGAGAACAGCACGTTGTGGGCGTCGTAGGTCGCCGGCGTCCAGCCCAGCATGAAGAAGCTGGTGTTGTAACGCGGCGGGTTGATCTCGCCGAAATGCTTGCCCTTGGTCTGCGCGTTGAGGTCGATCTTCATGCCGATGCGCGCCAGCATGGAAACCACCGCCGTGCAGATCGCCTCGTCGCCGGTGTAGCGGTCGTTCGGGCAGTCCAGCGTGAGGCGGAAGCCGTTCGGGTAGCCGGCATCCGCGAGCAGCTGCTTGGCCTTGACGATGTCCACCGCCGGGCGCTTGTCGAGGGCGGCGTTGTAGCCGTTCACGCCCGGGCCCCACATCATGAAGCTCGGATGCGCCTGCCCGCGCATGATGCGGCTGGCGATCAGCGGTTCGTCGATGGCCATGGTGAAAGCCTGGCGCACCCGCAGGTCCTTCAGCGGGTTCTTGCCCTTCACGTCCGACTTCAGCAGCTCGTCGCGGGCCAGGTCGAGGCCGAAATAGATCGTGCGCAGCTCGGGGGTCTGCAGCAGCTTCAGGCCCGGGGTCTTTTCGATCCGGTCCATGTCCTGCACCGGCACGGTGTAGATCATGTCGAGTTCGCCGGAGAGCAGGCCGGCCACCCGCGTGGAAGCCGAGCCGATGATGTCGAGCTCGACACGATCGACGTTGAACTCGGCCTTGTCCCACCAGGCCGGGTTCTTCTCGACGATGGTGCGCCGGTCGGGTTCGCGCAGGGTCAGGCGGAACGGCCCGGTGCCCATGGCGTTGCGGTTGGAGAAGTTCTCTTCCTTGGTGGCGTCGATCCAGGTCGGCGAAACGGCGTTGTGCGCCTCGCACCAGGCCTTCGACATGATGAAGAAGTTGGTGAGTTGCTGCAGCAGGATGGGGTCGGGCAGCTTGGTCTCGACGTCGACGGTGAGGTCGTCGACCTTGCGCATCTCCTTCAGCACGCCCAGCGGCGCCTTCATTTCCGAGTTCGGCGAGGTGATGCGGCCGAACGAGAACACCACGTCCTCGGCGGTGAACGGCGTGCCGTCCTGGAACTTCACGCCCGGGCGGAGCTTGAAGCGCCAGACGGTCGGGCTGGTCTGCTCCCAGGAGACCGCCAGCGCCGGCTCCAGCTTGAGCTCGCGGTTCCAGCGCACCAGCGGCTCGTAGATATTGGCCAGGAAGGAGAGCTGCACGGTCTCCTGGCGGGTGTAGGGGTCCATCGCCCCCACGTCACCGTCATTGGCCCAGCGGAAATTCGCGGCTTGGGAGGCCAGCGGCGTGGCCAGGGCAGCCAGGATCGCGGCCGAGGAGAGCAGTCGGGTGAGCATGCGAGGGATCCTCTCGGGGGAAACGGAGTGCTCAGGTTAATCCGCTGCCGCGCCGACGCAAGCGCACGCGTTGATTTTCGGCAACCTGGGCGGCCCGTCGGGCGTTAGTGGGAGGGCCGCACGCGGATCCGTGAGCGCGAAGGCGTTGCATTTCGGCCGGTGGGCCGCTTCAACAGGGCTGCAGGAGCCGGGGGAAGTCCATGCTCGTCGGTCGCCAGTCCAGCCTCTCCGAGGTCGAACGGCGCCCGCTGCCCAGGATGGGAGCGCCGGGACGGGGCTGGACCAGGGTGTTGCGGGGCATCGCCTACACGCTGGTGGGTATGCTCGGCGTCGCCGCGGTGCTGACGCTGGCGTTGCTGCTGCTGGCCCGCCGGCCGCCGCCGGCCCGCCTCGCGGAGGCGCCGGCGCGGGCCGCGCCGCATGCTCCCAAGGCAGCCATCGCCCTGCCCGC
>CAIMEK010000631.1 GCA_903839965.1 uncultured Acetobacteraceae bacterium
ACGCATGCGGTTCGGCGATGGTGTCCAGCGATTCGAGATAGGCGCCACGGTCGGCGAAGGCGAAGGTCTGCCGCCCGCCATCGGGGCGTTCGGTCGTGAGGGTCACGTCCGCCGCGGGCCACGTGCGGCCGCCTTGCGGGTGGATGCGCCAGCGCGGCGGCACGCCGTCCTCGAATATTTCCAGCGCCAGCACGCCGTGGCCGGTGTCGATGCGTTGCACCTCATCGCCAAGGCTGTGCGGCTCGCCCGCTCCGGCGCGCAGCCGTTCGCGGCGGGTGCGCAGGATCATCCAGCCGGCGATGGCGATGATGAGGATGGCCGAGACGACCTGGAAATACGGCTCGGTGGCCGCCGCGTTCCATTGGCTGCCCAGCCGCATGCCCACCAGCGCGACCGCCCAGACCACGATGGTGTGCGAGAAGGTGGCCGACAGCCCCAGCAGGATCGCCTGCGCCACGGTGCCGCGCACGGCAATGATGAAGGCCGCCATCATCGTCTTGCTGTGGCCGGGTTCCAGCCCATGCAGGGCGCCGAGCAGGATCGCCGACGGCATGAACAGCCAGGCGTGGGCGGCGTCCTGTTGCAGCAACCCGGCGAGAGACGTCATCGCAGACCTCAGAAGTATTGGCCGACCTGCCCGCCGACGGTGGCGCAGACGCAGGGCAGGGGGCAACGCTAGCGGACTTTGCGCGCCGCCCGTCGCTGCCGCACCACTGCCTCGAAGCAGGCCCGCACCCGCGCCCGCCCGTGCCGCCGCTCCAGCGGCAACAGGGTCAGCAGGATGTCGCCCATTTCCTGGAAGAAGCCGGTGAAGTGCCAGTTCACCCCGGCGCTGGCCGCCACCGCCACCAGCGGCACCGCGCGCGCCGGCAGCATCACCGCCAGCCGGCTGGAAAGACGCCCGGCCACCTGGGGCAGCATCTCCGCGAACATCGGCACCGCCGCCCGGGCCGACCAGAACGCCAGGTCGGCATCGTCGTCCTCCTCGGTCGGACCGCCGAAAGCGAAGGCTTCGAGGCATGCGGCCTGCACGTCGGGGGCGCCGATGTCCAGACCCTGCTCCTGCGCGAGCGCCGCCAGGGAGCGCAACACCAGCAGGGTCGAGGTCGGCAGGTCGGCCAGCACGCCGGCCAGGCCCGCCACGCCGGTCACCGCGCCGGATCCGGCGGTGAGCAACCGATAGAATCGCGCCGGCATTGCCCGGGCGGAGCGCTCGCGGCCCATGCCGGTGATGGCACGTTTCCAGGCCCAGCCCAGCGCCTCGCGCGCCTGCGCGTGCAGCGTGTCGCGCCAGCCGGCGGGCAGGCTGGCCAGGCCGCGCTCGACGTACTGGCTGGCCCAATCGAGGAACGTCGTGAACCCGCTGCGCGCGCCGATATAGCGGTCCGCCAGGTCGGCCAGCAGCGTCCGCTCCTCGGCATCGAGCCCGGCGCAGGCATTCTCGCCGGGCCGCGGCGCGCTGGTGGGCAGGCTGCTCATGCGGCCCCGGGCCGCGCCCAGGCTGCCAGCCAGATCGTCGTCGCCACCGCCGTCAACGGCCGGGCGATCAGGAAGCCCTGCATCGCGCCCACGCCGAGCCGTTCCATGCGCGCCCAGTCGTCGGTGGTCTCGATGCCCTCGGCGATCACCAGCAGCCCGGCCCGTTGCGCGGCCGCTGTCGCACCCTCGATGAAGCGCAGCGCCGCGACGCTGCGGGCACTCGCATGCACCACTTCCTTGTCGAGCTTCATGCTGGTGAATGGCAGGCCGAACAACGCCTCGTAATCGGGCATCGCCGGTCCGACATCGTCGATCGACAGCCGGTATCCGGCGTCGCGCAGCCGGTGCAGCACCGGCCGCAAAATTTCGGGCCAGGAGACCGGGTGCGTCTCGGTGAGTTCGACCGTAATGCGCCCCGGATCGATGCCGGCCTGCTCGCGCCACGCCTCCAGCCGGTCGGTGGCGCCGGGCTGCATGACCACTTCCAGCGGCAGATTCACGGCGAGCCGCAGATCGTATCGCAGCAGGGCGTCGCCGCTCCATTCACCGAAGGCACGGCGGATCACGGCTTCGGCCAGGCTGGAGGCGAACCCGGCGGCCTCGATCTGCGGCACGAAGCGGTCCGGCGGCAAGGTGCCCAGGGCGGGATGCTCCAGCCGCGCCAGCACTTCCAGGCCGATCGGCGCGTTATCGCTCAGGCGCACGATCGGCTGGTAGCGGGTTTGCAGCCGTCCGCCGGCCAGCGCCGCCAGCAGGTCATCGAGCGGCAATTCCTCCAGGTGGCCGGCCTTCTCGGCAGGCGCCGCCAGCGCCTGCCCGAGCCAGCCCGGACTGGTTCGCGGGACCAGGGTGGCACGGCCGGCATCCTGCGGGGGTTCCGCCAGCGCGTCGGCCTCGCCCAGGAGCACCATCGCGATGCCCGACTCGGCCTCGCCGGTGGTCATGCCGATCAGATCGGGCAGCAGGCCGTCCGCCGCCGATCGGTGAATCAACAGATGCGAAAACCGCTCGCCGCTGCACAGCAGCACCACGGCACGGCGCGCATCGGGCACCGCCAGCAGCCGCACCAGGGGCAGGCCTGCCGCCTCGCGATGCGCCGATTCGCTCCAGCACGCATCACGGCTAAGCAGCAGCACCGCCGGTCCGTTGAGGTCTTCGTTCAGTCCGGTCATGCCATTCCCCGCCTGGCATGTCCGGCCTGGCGGATTGTATTCTCTGTCCTGTCGTACGCCCAACGCGATGCCATCCGCGCCGCCGCGGCGGCTCGGCACGCGCAGGCTAGCGCATCGTCCGAGCCCTGGTAAGAGCCCTGGCTATCCCACGCCAGCCGGCCGCCAGGGCGTTTCGCGCCACAAGGCCGCGAATTCCGCGCGCTCGGCCTCGGCACGCGCCACCCAGGCCTCGCCATCCAACCAGGCCGCGGCGAACCCGCTTTCAAGCCCGAGGTCGCGAAATCCGGAGTCGTCGGCCACCTCCCGCAACGCCGCCCGCAACCCCGCAACCCGCGAGTCATCGCTGCCCGCGGGCACCGCAATGCCGCGCCAGATCGTCGCTGAGAAGCGCAGTCCCGACTCGACCAGCGCCTCCAGATCGGGAAATGCATCGTGGCGGGTCCGCGCGGCGACGCCGAGCCCCGCCAGCCGGCCGGCGCGCAGCCCTTCGGCCGCCTCGGTCAACCCCAGCGCCGCCACCGCCACGTTGCCGGCCTCGGCCGCCTGCACGGCCGCTGCGGCGGAGGGAAACGCCACGATGTTCAGCCGCATGCCGGTCTGCTTCTGCAGCCGCAGCGTCGCCAGGTGTGGCGGGCTGCCCGCCGGCGGCGTGGCGAGCGGCAGCGCCGCGGCGTCCTCGGCGGCGCGGTCCAGGATGTCCTGCACCGAGCCGAGCGGCGTGCCGGCGTGCGAGACGAAACAGACCGGCTCCTTCTGCACCGCACCGACCAGCCGCAACCGCTGCATCAGCGACGCACAGCCCGGGCGATCCACGATGCGGGCGGGGAGCGACGGGGTGGCAACCCAGCCCAGGTCGCGGGCCGCCGGATCGGCCTCGGCCAGCGCCTGCCAAGCCACCAGTCCGGCCTCGCCGGGCCGGGTCTGCACCGCCACGCGGGTGCGCGGATAATGCCGTTCCAGGAAGGGCACGAAAGCACGCGCCCCCTGGTCGATGGCGGAGCCGGCCGGCGCACCGACCAGCAGCGTCACGCTGCGCAGCGTGCTGCCGATGGGCAGGATGCCGACGGGCGCCTCGGCCCGTGCGGCCATCGGCAGCGCCAGCCAGCCAGCCAGGAGCGCGCGCCGTCCGATCACGCCGGTGCCTTCGCCTTGACGGGCTTGGCCGGCGTGGAGGCGTCGCGGCGAAGCCGGTGTTCGCCCAGGAACAGCAGGATGGGCGCGGCAATGAAGATCGACGAGGAGGTGCCCACGACGATGCCGAACAGCATGCACCAGGCAAAGCCGGACAGCGTGGAGCCGCCATAGAGCGCCAGCGGCAGGGAGGCCAGGAACACCGTCATCGAGGTGCCGATGGTCCGGCTCAGGGTTTCGTTGATCGACAGGTCGATCAGGTCGCGCAGCGGCATGGTCTTGTACTTGCGGAGGTTTTCCCGCACCCGGTCGTACACCACCACCTTGTCGTTGGTGGAATAGCCGAGGATGGTCAGCAGCGCGCCGATCATCACCAGGTCGAACTCGAAACGGGTCAGCGCGAGGAAGCCGATCGCCTTGGTAAGGTCTAACAGCAGCGTCACCACGGCGCCGACCGCGAACTGCCATTCGAAGCGGAACCAGATGTAGACCAGGATCATCAACAGGCTGAGGCCGAGCGCCAGCATGCCGGCCTGGAACAGTTCCGAGGAAACCGCGGCGCCGACGGCATCGGTGCGCACCACGCGGGTGCCGGGCTGGGCCTGCTCCAGCGCGACGCGGACCTTGTTCACCATGACCTGGTTGGCCGCTTCGTTCGGCTGTGCTTCCAGCCGCACGGCCACCGTGCTTTCGTCGCCGAACCGCTGCACGCCGGATTCGCGCACGCCCTGGGCCGACAGCGCGACGCGCAGCTTGGCGAAGTCGGCCGGGGCGGGAGTGCGCGCCTCCATGACGATGCCGCCGGCGAAGTCGATGCCGAGGTTGAGCCCGGGATAGAAGAACAGCACGACCGAGGCGGTGGAAAGAATCGCCGAAACGATCAGGCCCATGTAGCGCCCGCGCATGTACCTGATGTCGAGGTGGTCAGGGACGATGCGGAGCAGGGGACGAAAGAACATCGTTTGGGTCCTTACACCGGCAATGCCTGCGGCCGCACGGCCGCATACCAGCGCACCATGAACATCCGCGCCAGCATGGTTGCGGTGAACAACGAGGTGACGATGCCGAGCGTGATCGTCACCGCGAAGCCGCGCACCGGACCCGCGCCGAAGAAGAACAGCATGACGTGCGCCAGGAAGGCCGTCGCATTGCTGTCGATGATGGTGGCAAAGGCACGGCGGAACCCGGTCTCCATGGCGTTCAGCGGCGTTCGGCCATTGCGCACTTCCTCGCGGATGCGCTCGTTGATGAGGATGTTGGCGTCCACCGCCATGCCGAGCGTCAACAGGATGCCGGCCATGCCGGGCAACGTCAGCGTCGCTTCGAACAGGCTGAGCAAGCCGAGCAGCATCGCCAGGTTGACCAGCAGGGCGATGTTCGCGAACAGGCCGAACAGTCCATAGAAGACGGTCATGAAGACGATCACCAGCGCGAAGCCGATGGCAAGCGCGATGGCGCCGGCACGGATGGCGTCGGCCCCCAGTTCCGGCCCGACGCTGCGTTCCTCCACCACGGTCAGCGGCGCCGGCAGGGCACCGGCCCGCAGCAGCACGGAGAGGTCGGTGGCCGACTTGGCATCGAAATGCCCGCTGATCTGGCCACGCCCGCCGGTGATGGGCTCGCGGATCACCGGGGCGCTGATCACCTTGTCGTCCAGTACGATGGCGAAGCGATGGCCGACATTGGTGCGGGAGACGTCGGCGAAGCGGCGCGTGCCGACCGAGTCGAAGGTGAAGTTCACCACCCATTCGCCGGTTTGCGGGTTCTGCCCGGCGCGCGCGTCGGTCAGGTTGGCGCCGTCCACCTCGACGCGGCGGCGCACCGCAATCTTGCTGCCCGGGATGCTCTCGTCGGGCAGGAAATCCACTCCCGCGGGGGGCGTGGAGACAGTCGGGTTCACGTCCTCGGCGACCAGGCGGAACGTCATCCGCGCGGTCTGGCCCAGCAACTGCTTGATCCGGTTGGGGTCTTCGATGCCGGGCAGTTGCACCACGATGCGCCGGTCGCCCTGGCGGGTGATCTGCGGATCGACCACGCCGGTCTCGTCGATGCGCCGGCGCACGATTTCGATCGATTGCTGCACGGCGGCGGTGGCGCGGTCGGTCAGCGCCACCGGCGAGAGGGTGACGACGAAGCTGCCGTCGGGCTGGGTGGTCAACTCCAGGTCGGGGCGACCGGAACTGCCCTGGGCGTTGGAGAGGATCAGGTCGCGCAGGGCGGCGTTGGCGGCGTCCTGCTTGGCGGGTTCGTCGATGCGCGCGACCAGGCGGTTCTGCGGCGGCTGCGGCGTCACCACGAAGCGCACGATGCCGGCGCGGCGCAGGCTGGTGCGGGCGCTGTCGGCCAGGCTGTCGAGCCGTTCGCGGATCACCGCGTTCATGTCGACTTCGAGCAGCAGATAGCTGCCGCCGCGCAGGTCGAGGCCGAGATGGATCGTGCGCCACGGCATCCAGGAGGCGGGCGCGGGCAGCAGGTTCGGCAGGCAGAGCAGCACGCCGAGGGCGCAGGCACCGATCACCAGCGCGGTCTTGAGGCGGCTGAAATACATCATGGCGGCGCGGCGGCTCCCAACAGCGGGTGGGGTAACAGGCGCCGCTGGATAGCGACATTCCAGGGCGGGGGCAAACGCCCGCCGTGCAGCGCTGGCTGCCGGGGCGCGCTATGGTCGTCCCGGTCTCAGGGCCAGATCGGCACGCCAGGCGCCGGATTCACCCCCGCAAGATAGGCCGCGAGGTTGGCGGGCGCATAGACGGCGGCGGGCCAGCCGGGTTCGAACACGGCCGGCCCGATACTGAGACGCCGGAACAGGCTCCTCGAAACACCGAGCCTGCGCTCCGCGGTGAACACGCGGGACGACCTCGGCAAGTGGCAGAACGGCAAGCCGAGCCAGGGTTGGTGTGCCGGACCCGCGGGGTCGGCGTAGGTCGGGAAGGCGGGCCGGGCGGCGAAGGCCACGCCGAGTTCGGCCAGGCTGCCGGTAATCCAGTCCAGCGCGGCGTCCGACAGGCCGCTCTCCCTGCCGGCGATCGGATAGCCGCCGCCGACGTCGCAATGCGCGCCCGGGAACAGGCATTGCCGGATGCGCGGATCGGCATCCCAGAAGGTCGGCTGGAAGTCGCCGCGCTGCTCGTCGACGGCGATGGCGTGCAGGCCCTGGGCGACTTTGTTGCTGAGCTGGGTATCGGCGAATCGGAAAAGGTCGGCGCGCACGTTCTGCTCGACATAGACCGGGATGCCCAGCGCCCCCACCGTGTCCCAGACGGCGACCGCCGCGATCGGGACATCGGCTACCATCGGCGCCATCGGCGCCTGCGACAGGAAGGCGGGCAGGTCGAAGGCAAGGGCCTCGAGGCGGCCAAGCAGGCCCGGCCTGGCCTGCAACGCCGCCTTGCGGTGGGCGAACCACACCGCCGCGCCGGCCCGGTAGGCCTTGTCCTTGTCGGTCAGGTCGGTCCGGGCGGCATCGAGCAGGCCGCGCGCGGCGATCAGGCCGGCGAGCGCGCGCGCCGTGTAGGCGCCGCGGCTGAACCCCACCAGGACGATGCTGTCGCCGGGGACGTAGTTGCGGGAGACGAATGTGTAGCCGCGGACGATGCGCGTGATAATGCCCGCGCCCAGCGCGCCGCCCAGCACCTTGACCAGGAAATTGTCGGAATCGCCGACGCCGTGCAGGTACTTGGCGACCTGCGCGGGCGTGCCGTCGGCCCCGGGGAGCACGCGCTCCTGCTCGTCGGCCAGCCGCGCGTCGGCGTCGGTATTGGCCCCGTTGAGGTTGCAGAACAGCTTGAAGACATTCGTGCAGGGCTTGCCCCTGTCGCTGCCATCGTCGCCGCCCGGCCCGTTCCAGGTTCCGTCGGCGCAGAACACGATGGTCTTCGGCATCATCCTGGCTCCCCTCGAACGGTGACCTGCGATCTTGCTTGCGATCGATAGCACAATGGGCGGTCCGCCGGGCTGGCGGAATTGCACGCCAAAATATGGCTGGACCGATTTCAGCCGGCCTGAAATCGGTCTAGGTGTCGGGTGGACGATGGAGGGTGTGTCGTGGCAAGGCTGCGGATCGGGGTTGTCGGCGCCGGGCATTTCGGGCGGTTCCATGCGCTGAAGCTCGCCGCTTCGGCCCGGGCCGTGCTCGCCGGGGTGCATGACCTCGATGCGGCCCGCGCCGCCGTCGTGGCCAAGGAAGCCGGGACGCAGGCGCTCGACTGGCCGGCCCTGCTGGCCGGCTGCGACGCCGTCGTGATCGCGACGCCAGCGGAGGCCCATTTCTCCTTTGCTTCCCAGGCGTTGCAGGCCGGCCTTCATGTTCTGGTGGAAAAACCGATCGCGGCCACCCTGGCCGAGGCGGACGCCCTGGCGAGCCTCGCCGCCGAGCGCGGCCGGGTGCTGCAGGTCGGCCACCTGCTGCGCTACTCCGCCGAGCACCAGGCGATCAGCAGCCGCATGCGCCGCCCGCTCTACATCGACTGCGTGCGCATCGCCCCGTTCAAGCCGCGCGGCACCGACGTTTCGGTCATCCTCGACCTGATGATCCACGACCTCGACCTGGTGCTGTCGCTGGTGGACAGCCCGATCGAGAGCGTGGACGCGGTCGGCGCGCCGGTGGCCAGCGCGCACGAGGACATCGCCAACGCCCGCGTGCACTTCGCCAATGGCTGCGTGACCGCCATCACCGCCAGCCGCATCAGCCTGAAGACCGAGCGCAAGATGCGGCTGTTCAGCCAGGAAGGTTACATGTCGGTCGATTTCGGCTCCCGCAAACTGATGATGATCGGGCGCGAGCGCGGCCTGCCGTTGCCCGGCACCGGCGGCGGGCGGATCGAGGAGATCACCTGGAAGGAGCATGACGCGCTGGAAGCCGAACACGCGGCCTTCGCCGCCTCGATCCTCGACGGCGCGGCAGTGGTGGTGAACGCCGCGGCCGGCCGCCGGGCCCTGGCGGCAGCCCTGGCGGTGACGGAAAGCATGGCCGTCAACCGGGCGCGGGCGGAGGCTTCCGGCCTGATCCGCTGAAAAGCCGCGCAGCGCGAATGAAAGTTTTTTGGTTCTTTTTTTCAAAAAAAGAACAGTCTTCTTTTTGAAAAAAGAAGCAAAAACTTTTATTAGCGCCGCTGCGCGGCGAGTACTTCCAGGACTTCCCGGGCTGCCGCCTCGGCCGGTGTGCCGCTCGGCGCGGCGAGGCGGGCGGCCACTTCCCTGAAGGCGACGCGCTGGGCCAGCGCCACCGCGGGGTCGCTGAGCAGGCGCTCCACCGTTTCGGCCAGGATTTCCGGCCGGCATTGCTGCTGCAGCAGTTCGGGCACTGCCTCGTGGCCGACCAGCAGGTTCACCATGGCGACATGCTTCACTCGGATCAGCCGCCGCGCGATCGCCGCGGTGATCGGGTTGACCCGGTAGGTCACCGCCATCGGCACCCCGGCCAAGGCCAGTTCCAGGGTCGAGGTGCCCGACTTGGTCAGCGCCGCCGAGGCGGCCGCGTAGGCGTCGTGCTTGTCGGCAAGCTCGGTGACGATCACCGGCTGCACCGGCCAGGCCTCGGCGGCGATGCGCACGGCTTCCGCCACCGCGGAGGCCACCGGCACCACCGGCACCAGCCCGGGGATGCGGCTCGCCAGCAGCGCCAGCGTGGCGCCGAATACCGGCAGCAGGCGTGGCACCTCGTTGCGCCGGCTGCCCGGCATCAGCACCAGCACCGTCGCATCCATCGCCAGCCCATGCGCCTGGCGAAAGCGGGCGGCATCGCCGCGGTCGGCGCCGGATTGCAGCACGGGGTGGCCGACGAAGGCGGCGGGCAGGCCGCGGTGGGCGAAGAACGCCGGTTCGAACGGCAGCAGGCAGAGCAGCCGCTCCCACAGGCCGGGGAACTCGCGCACCCGATGCTCCCGCCAGGCCCAGACCTGCGGCGCCACGTAATGCACGCGCCGGATACCGGCCCCTTCCAGCCGGCGCAGCAGGCGCAGCGTGAAGCCGGGGCTGTCGATGGTCACCAGCACATCCGGCCGGCGCGTCAGAATATCGTCGGTGGCCTGGCGCAGCCGGCGCCGGAGGTGGAAAATGCGGGGCAGCACTTCCAGCAGGCCCATCACCGCGAGGTCCTGCATCGGAAAGATCGGCCGCAACCCCTGTTCGACCATGCGCGGGCCGCCCACGCCGGCGAAGCGCAGCCCGGGCCGGAGCACGCGCATGGCTTCCATCAGCCGCGCGCCAAGCACGTCCCCGCTCTGTTCACCGGCGACGAGGTAGATCAGCGGTTCGGAGGGATCCGGCTCGGGCATGCCCCTGCATAGGGGAGCGCGCCGGCAGCGTCCATTGGCAGGCTTAACCGGCGGCGGGCACCTCTTCCGGCCGTTCGCGCCGCTCCTTCGCTTCCCCTGCCGCTTGCAGAACCGCCGTCATTTCCGCGACGGAAACGCCGTCGCTTTCCATCACCAGCCGGATCAGGGGATCCGTCAGGAAGGTCTCGAAAGTGAGGGTCGCCTGGCGCTCGACGGTCACGATCCGATCCTCCGGCTTGCCGCGGGAAGCGTCCACCTTCAGTGAGAGAGCCAGTGTGAACCGAAAAGCGCCAATTTGAGGGCAAAATTCGTGCGGTCTGGCGAAAACATGCGCACACAGTTGTGTGAAACGAGGCCTCAGCCCGGCCCGGCGACTTCCGCGGCGGCCTGTTCGAAGGCGCGCAGTCCCTCGGCCACGGTATCGCGGTCGAGGTCGCGGGTGATGAACACCAGGCGCGAGCGCCGATCGTCGCCCGGCGGCCATGCCTCCAGCAGGATCGGCTCGTGGAACAGGTGCTGCACGCCGTGGATGGCGACCGGCCGGTCCTGGCCGACGAGATTGAGCAACCCCTTCACCCGCAGCAGGCTCTCGCCGCGCGTGCCGATCAGCATTTCCAGGCACATGCCGACGCCCTGCCAGTGCAGCGGCTTGTCCCAGGTCAGGCAGAAGGCCTGGATGCGGGCATCGTGGCGGTTCACGTCGTGGTGGTGGTGGTCGTGTTCGTCCTGAGCGGCGAACGACTCGGCGTTGAGCCAGGCCGCCACGTCGGCGATTTTTCCACCTGCATCGAACAGCCCGCAGTCCAGCAGGGCGGCGGGATCGACTGCGCCGTGGCGGGCTGTCAGCAGGGGCGCCGCCGGGTTCAGCCGTCGCAGGCGTGTGGTCAGCGCCGCCACCTGCGCGGCATCGGCAAGGTCGGTCTTCGCCAGCACCAGCCGGTCCGCCACCGCCACCTGCCGCACCGCTTCGGGCTGCGCGTCCATCTGCGCGGACGCGTTCACCGCGTCCACCACGGTGACCACCCCGTCGAGACGGTAGCGCACGGCGACGGCCGCATCGCCCATCAGCGTGTGCAGGATCGGCGCGGGGTCGGCCAGCCCGGTGGTCTCGATCAGCACGCGCCGCACGTCGCCGGCGGCGATGCGGGGCTCCAGGCCGCGCAACGCCCGCACCAGGTCGCCGCGCACGGTGCAGCACAGGCAGCCCGCGTTCAGCAGCACCGTGTCCTCGTCGAGCCGCTCCACCAGCAGGTGGTCGAGCCCGATTTCGCCGAATTCGTTGATCAGCACTGCCGCGCCGGCGAGTTCGGGGCGGCGCAGCAGGTGGTTCAGCAGCGTCGTCTTGCCGGCGCCCAGGAAGCCGGTGAGCACCGTGACCGGAACCGTTTCAGGCATCGGGGGCACCGTACAGCCTGGCGGGGTCGACGAGCGGGGCGGCGATTTCCACCAGCGAGCCGGCGCGGACGGCGCGGAAGAAGCAGCTACGGCGGCCGGTGTGGCAGGCGACCCCGGTCTGGTTCACCAGCACCAGCAGCGCATCGCCGTCGCAGTCCAGGCGCAACTCCACCAGTTCCTGCACCTGCCCGGAGGTTTCGCCCTTGCGCCAGAGCCGGCCGCGGCTGCGGCTGAAATAGCAGACCCGCCCGGTGGCCAGCGTCTCGGCGAGCGCCTCGCGGTCCATCCAGGCCAGCATCAGCACCTCGCCGGTGTCGTGCTGCTGGGCGATCGCCGGCACCAGGCCGGCGGCATCGAAGCGGATTGCCTGCCAGAGGGCGGCGGGCGGGGGAGGGACGTGTGCGCTCATGCCCGCCATCCTGCCATCATCGCGGGCCGGGAGGGAAATCCGCCGCGCGGATACCCGCCCTCAGGGACGCACGAAACGGCCCCAGCCGGACTCCTGGCAGAGCTCCACCGTTACGGCGCCGACCTTGCCTCCTGCCTCGGCCTCGAACGAGGCGCGCGAGATCGAGCCGGGGCTGGCGTCCTCGTTCTCCAGGGCAAAGGTGAAGTCGTTGCCATCCCAGTGCCGCAGCACATACTCCATGCGCGCCGGCCCGAGGGCGAGAACCAGCGCGTCGCCGCGCTGCGCGACGGTGAGCTCGCCGTAATACGCATTGCCATAGGTGCCCGCGTAGGCCGAGGGAGCCAGCGCAGGGGCCGGGTGGGGTGGCGGCGACTTGCCCACCAGCGATCCGAACGGCGCCATCATCGGCGCGATCAATTTGCCGTAGTCGTCCAGCCAGTCCCGCGTGACGGTGCCGAACTGCACGAGGTCGACGAATTCGTTCGCCAGCGCCTCGACCGCGCCCACCGGAGCGGCGTTGCTGAGCACGGTGATGCCCAGGCCGAGCGAGGGGACGAGAATGTAGGTCGTGGACGCGCCCAGGCTGAACGCGCCGGAGTGCTGGATGGCCACGCGTCCGGACGGCAACACGCCCACGCCGAACCCATAGCCATAGGTGCCGGGCCGTGCCGCTCTGGTGCTGCCGGAGTCGCTGATGACCTGCGCGGTCACCGCCGGCAACAGCGCCTCCGCGGCCACGATGCGTCGCCCCTCGAACAGGCCGCCCTGCAGCACCAGGTTCATCCACCGGGCCATGTCATGCACCGACGAAGAGGCGCCGCCGGCCGGCGTCTGCGCGGTCGGCTGACGCTGGACTTTCGCCTGGTAGCGGCCGTCCACCCGGACATGGTTGGCGGCGCGGTTGGTGCGCGCCATGAAGTCGGCATGGCGCGAACTCGTCGAGGCCATGCCCAGCGGCTTGTAGAGCGCATCCTCCGAGAGGCTCGCCCAGTCCTCTCCCGAGGCGGCGGCCACCGCCTCGGCCGCCGCGGTGAAGCCGAAATTGGTGTAGGCGTACTGGGCGCAGAACGGCCCGAGCCGCAACAGCCGTAGCCCGTGCAGCACCTTCGCCTGGTCGTAGCCGAGGTCTTCCAGGTCGTCGCCGGCATGCGACGGCAGGCCGGAACGATGCGAAAACATATCGGCGACGCTGAGGTGTTCGGTGACCCAGGGGTCGGCCAGGGCGAAGGACGGCATCGTCCTGACGATCGGCATGTCCCAGGCGACGACGCCCAGCCCGACCTGGCGCGCCACCACCGTGCCGGCGAGCGATTTCGACAACGAGGCAAGCTGGAACACCGTGTCGGCATCGACCGTCGCGGCCTCGCCGACACGGCGGATGCCGAAGCCGGCCGCGTAGACGGAGCGCCCGTCGCGCACCACGGAGATTGCCAGGCCCGGGATGTGGGTCTTGTCCATGATGGCCCGCGCCAGCTCGGGCAGCGCCGCGATCGCATGGTCGATCTGGGTGGGCGGCACCACGTTTGCCGTCGCCACCGACGGCGGGGCCGTGGCATCGATGGGGGAGGGGGGTTGGTCAGCCCGCGCGCCGGCAACCACCATGCCGATCAGCGCCCCGGCCAGGGCGGCAAGCCTTCGCATGACGAAGCACCCTTGCTCATTCCGCCAGCAGCTTTGCCGCCGCCGGGGCGAAATAGGTCAGCACGCCGGCGCAGCCAGCCCGCTTGAAGCCGATCAGGCTCTCCATCATGGCGCGGTCGTGCTCCAGCCAGCCCAGGCGCACCGCCGCCATGATCATCGCGTACTCGCCCGACACCTGGTAGGCGAAGGTCGGCACGCCGAACCGCTCGTGCACGCGCCGCACGATGTCGAGGTAGGGCATGCCAGGCTTCACCATCACCATGTCGGCGCCCTCGTCGAGGTCGAGCGCCACCTCGCGCAGCGCTTCGTCGGTGTTCGCCGGGTCCATCTGGTAGGTTTTCTTGTCGCCCTTCAGCGATCCGGCCGAGCCGACCGCATCGCGGAACGGACCATAGAAGGCCGAGGCGTACTTGGCCGCATAGCTCATGATGCGGGTATGGATCAGCCCCTCGGCGTCCAGCGCGGCCCGGATGGCGCCGATCCGCCCATCCATCATGTCCGACGGCGCGATCACGTCGATGCCGGCCTGCGCCTGGTTCACCGACTGGCGCTTCAACACGTCGAGGGTCGCGTCATTGGCCACATAGCCGTCGCGGATGACGCCGTCGTGGCCGTGGTCGGTGTAGGGGTCGAGCGCCACGTCGCCGACCAGGCCGATCTCGGGGAACTCGCGTTTCAGCAGCCGGGCGGCGCGGCACATCAGGTTGTCCGGGTTGCCCGCTTCGGTGCCCTCGGCATCCTTGCGCTCCGCCGGCGTGGCCGGGAACAGGGCGAGCGCCGGAATGCCCAGCCGCGCCGCCGGGGCAACATGCGCGGCGAGGCGGTCGAGCGTAACGCGTAGCACGCCAGGCATCGAGTTCACATCGGTGACCTCGTCGCGCCCCTCGATGACGAAGATCGGCCAGATCAGGTCGTCGACCGCCAGGCGGTGTTCGGCGACCAGGCGCCGCGTCCAGTGGTCGTGGCGGTTGCGCCGCAGGCGGGTGGTGGGAAAACGGCCCAGCGTCATGGCGTGTTGCTTCTCCCCTGTGCGGCCGTCCGGACCCGGTATGGCCGGGCCCGGTATGCAACGTCCGCGCAGGACTGAAAAGAGCAGCGGCGGAGAATTACGCCTGCTTCAGTGGGCCGGTGGGTTCAGGCGACGTCCCATTCAGCGAAATGCGCCGCCATCCTGGCGGCGTCGGGGGTGATGCCGGTGAACAGGCGGAAGGCCTCGACGGCCTGGTAGACGGCCATGCCGCCGCCGTCGGCAACCTGGCAGCCACGCGCCCGGGCGGTGCGGACGAGCTCGGTGACCAGCGGGAAGTAGACGATCTCGGCAACCCACAGGTCCGGCCGCAGGAGGTCGGCGGAAATGGCCATGCCGGGCATCTTGGCCATGCCCATCGGCGTGCAATGGATCAGTCCATCGGCCTCGGCCAAGGCCGCCGGCACGTCGGTGACCGCACGGGCGCGGCCTGCGCCGAAGCGGGCGCACAGCGATTGCGCGGCCTGCTCGGCCCGGCCGGGCACGATGTCGAAAATGGCGAGCTGCCCGATGCCCAGGGTGAGGGCCGCATGGGCGACCGCGGCTCCGGCGCCGCCGATGCCGATCTGCACGGCACGGCGCTTCGCGACAGCGGGCAGCGCCCGGCGAAAGCCCTCGGCGAAACCGAACCAGTCCGTATTATGGCCGATCCGCCGGCCGTCCTTCAGCACCACCGTGTTGACCGCGCCCAGCGCGGCGGCATCGGGGGAAAGTTCATCGAGCAGCGGAATGACGGTCTGCTTGAACGGGAAGGTGATGTTCAGGCCATTGTAGCCCAGTCGTTGGGCGGCCGTCAGCAGATCGGGCAGGTCCGGTTGGCCGAGGCCCAGCGTATCGGTATCGATCAGGTTGTAGATGGAGCGAAGTCCCTGCTGCGCACCCTCGCGCATGTGCATGCCGGGCGTGCGCGATTTCTGGATGCCGGCGCCGATCAGCCCGATCAGGGCGGATTTTCCGAGGCCTCTGGTGGCCGGCGACTCCGCCACTGATGCATGTGCGCTCATTGCTTTTTCCCTCTCGTATCCTGGACGTCGATGACGGGATCAGGTTCGGGCGCGGCGGCGTCTTCCGCGCGAAACGCGATCGAGCGTCCCGTCCCGCTTCACATAGGACATCACGGTTTCAATGGTCATCTGCCGCTGCAGCTCGGCGTTGGCTTTCTCCCACAGGTCTATTTCGAAAATGGCCTGCCACGTGTAGCGATTGGAGACCCGATAGAAGCAGAGGGACGTGATCAGCAGATGCACTTGCCAATCGTTCAGACCAGGGCGGAACACGCCCTCGCGCTCGCCGCGCTCGAGCAGGTCCCGAACGGTCTGCAAAGCGGTGGCATTGACCCTGGCGATGGACTGGCGGCCGGAGATGTGACTGCCGCGTTCCATGTTCTCGACGGTGATCAGGCGGATCCATTCGGGGTGGGCCGCGCGGTGGTCGAAGCTGCTGCCGACGAGCCGGCGCATCGCTTCTTCCGGCGGCAGATCCTCCAGATGCAGGCCCTGCTCCAGGCTGCGCATGCCGGCATAGGCCTCCTCCATGACCGCCGCATAGAGTTTCTGCTTGCTGCCGAAATGATAGTAGATCATCGGCTTGGTGGTCTGGGTTTGTGCCGCGATGTCGTCGATGCGCGCGCCGCGCAGGCCTTTCTCGGAGAATTCCCGTATTCCGGCTGCAAGGATCTCGCGCCTGGTTTGTTCGGCGACCAGTGATCGGGGTCGAACCAGGTCGTCGGCTTCGCCCGCCGGCAGCTTGGCGGCAGGACGTTTGCTGCCTTGTTGTCTTTTCAGCTCGGCGCGGCATTTGGCGAACTCGCGTTCGAGATCGGCCAGCAGGACCCTGGCGATCTCCATCCCGCCCGCTGCGTCGGCCACGCCGGTGGACCGCTCGATGACCTTCGCCTTGCCCTTGTAGCGGGGATGCTCCCAGAGGTCGCGTGGGACCTTTTTCAGGATACCGATCCGCCCATGGCGGCCGACGCGGACATTCCTGGGCAGCGGCGGCATGGCGGTCTCCTGGTATGGAGAACGTATGGAGATCGGCCGCTCCGGGTCAACTCCTCCAATGTCCGCTGGCCGGGAATTCATTCGTTCAGCCACGTCGGATGCAGCGGCGGGCGAGGCGAACGGAAAAAGTATGGAGTCCATACCGTAGTATGGAGGCCCGGATCGCTCCCATCGCGTGCCGCCGCTCAATGTCGAGCCGTTCCGCGGAACCGGCTTGCAAGCCTATCCTTGGCATCATGCAAAAAAGGACCTCGGTTCCGGCATTGACAGGGCGGGCCGGCTGGCCGTATTACTGACCGGTATGCTAAGGGAGTGAAACCGGCCGTGTCAAGCGAGACCGGGCAGGTGGCCAAAACCGTTCGACTTGTCGTCGCGGGTGCCGGGCTGATCGGCCAGGCCCATATCAGGCGGATTCTTGAGCTTCCCGATGCGGAACTGGTCGGCATCGTCGATATCGCGCCGCAATTCGCGCAACAGGCCAAGCACCTGGGCGTGCCCTGGACGGCCGATCTCGAAACCATGCTGGAAAGCTGCCGGCCGGACGGCGTCGTCGTTGCCCTGCCCAATCAGTTTCACTTCGCCGCCGGCATGATGCTGGTCAGGCAGGGCCTGCCGATGTTGATGGAGAAGCCCGTCTGCGGCTTGCTGGAGGAAGCGACGCAGTTCGCCGACGCGGCCGAGCAGGCGGGCGTGGCGGTACTCGTCGGCCACCACCGGCGCCATAGCCCGCTGATCCAGCGGGCCAAGGAAATCATCGCCTCGGGCCGGCTGGGCAGGATGACGGCTGTGCACGGCTTCTGCTGGTTCCTCAAACCGAAGGATTACTTCGAAGGCAATGGCGCCTGGCGGACCCAGCCCGGTGCCGGGGTTGTCCTGATCAACCTGATCCATGTCATCGACGACATGCGAAATCTTTGCGGCGAGATTGCCAGCGTGCAGGCGGCCGCTTCGAATGCGGCACGCGGATTCCCGGTCGAGGATACCGTGGGAATCATTCTGACATTCCGCAACGGCGCCATCGGCACGCTGACGATTTCCGATGCTGCGGCCGCCCCGTGGAGTTGGGAGCTGACGTCCGGCGAGAACAAGGCGTACCCACGCGCGGATGAGTCCTGCTACGTCGTCGCGGGAATGCACGGCTCGCTCTCGGTTCCGCGCCTGGAGCTGTGGCATCACGGATCGGACCTGAGTTGGTGGTCGCCGCTGCGTTCGGAACGTGCCTCGGTGCCCGATCAGGATCCGTTCACGCTGGAATGGCGTGGCGACCCGCTGACCAACGAAATGCGTCACTTCTGCGACGTTGTCCGCGGAACGGCCTCGCCGCTGCTCGACGCACGGGGCGGCGCCAAAACGCTCGAAGCGGCGCTCGCCGTCAAGCAAGCGGCGGCGACCGGCCAGGCAGTTGTGCTTTCCTAAGCCGCGATTACCGTAAGAAAACCATAGGCGCCCCAGCAAGACAACTTGTAGAGAAAATGTGAATGAGTGCCTCAACTGGTAGGTCCCAGGTCGTCAAGGCGACAGCCAGCGGCTGGATGGGCTCCGCACGGGAGTACTATGACTTCTTCATCTGCGCCGCCGCCTTGGCGCCTTCAATAAGTTCTCGAGCGAGGAGATCACGATGAGCACACCGGTGAGCGACGAACAGCGGGCATATCTGCGCACGCTTTTGGCCAAGGCACAGGCCGCGATGCAGGCCATCGAGGACTATGACGAGGCGCGGATCAACCGGCTCTGCCAGGCAATGGCCTGGGCGACGGCGAACGAGACCCACATGACGAAGATCGCCAACATGGCGGTGGACGAAACCGGACTGGGGGATCGCGTCGGCCGCGTCAGCAAGCGGGTCAAGATCATCGGCGTGCTGCGCGACTGTCTGCGCCAGAAGGGACAAGGGATCATCGAGGAACTGCCGGAGAAGGGCATTGTCAAGTATGCCAAGCCGGCCGGCGTGATTGCCTCGCTCATTCCCACCACCAATCCTGAGCAGACGCCGCCGGTGACCGGCCTCTACGCCCTCAAGTGCAAGGACGCGGTGATTTTCTCGCCGCATCCGCGAGCCAAGAAAGTCACCGGGGAAGTCGTGCGGGTCATGCGCGAGGCGCTGCGGCGCCAGGGCGCGCCGGAAGACCTGTTCCAGGTCATCGACAGGCCCAGCATTCCGTTGACCCAGGAACTGATGGCGATGTGCGACCTGACCATGGCAACCGGCGGCCAGCCGATGGTGCGGGCGGCGTACAGTTCGGGCAAGCCAGCCTATGGCGTCGGCGCGGGCAACTCGACCATGGTGTTCGACGAAACCACCGACATCGAGATAGCGGCCCGCCACACGCGGGTCAGCAAGACCTCGGACTTCGGCTCCGGCTGCTCGGCCGACGGCAACCTGGTTGTCGAGGCCTCGATCTACGACGCGTTCCTGGCGCAGTTGCAGAAGGAAGGCGGCTACCTGGCGTCCGATGAGGAAAAGGCCAGGCTGGAAGCGGCGATGTGGGATGCCGAAGGGCATCGGACGATCGAAACCGTGGCCCGCGCTCCACAGGTCGTGGCCCGGGCGGCCGGGTTCGAAATCCCCGCCGACCGCAAGTTCCTGATCGTCCAGCAGGACAAGATCGGCCGCGAGCATAAATTCTCCAGCGAAAAGCTGACGACGCTCCTGGCGATCTACAAGTACCAGACCTTCGAGCAGGCCCTGGAGATGGTCCGGCAAATCTACGACGTTGGCGGCAAGGGCCATTCCTGCGGGATCTATTCGCACATCGACGACCACATCGATCGTCTCGCGCGGGTCGCACCGGTCAGCCGCATGATGGTGCGCCAGCCCCAGTCGAAGGCGAATGCCGGCGCGTTCGACAACGGCATGCCGATGACCTCGAGCCTGGGCTGCGGCATCTGGGGCGGCAACATCACCAATGAGAACGTGGCCCTCAAACACTACATGAACGTCACCTGGGTGAGCCGGCCGATTGCCGAGGACCGGCCGTCGGACGCCGAACTGTTTGGCGAATTCTACCAGAGCGAAGTGATCGCGTGAGCGGCGATTGCGCGGCCAACATCTTCGGGAGTGAATGACCAATGGCCCAGACGATGGAAAGAAAAGTCGACGCCCATGCGGTGGCTCGCCATGTTCGCAAGCCGCCGCCCGGAGGAAACGAGGGGCGGACCGGCGGCGAAATCTTCGTCGAGTGCCTCGAGGCTTTGGGCGTCAGCACGGTCTTCGGCCTGTGCGGTCATACCGTGATCGGGTTCATGGACGCCATGCATGGCTCGAAGCTCAACCTGGTCAACTTCCGCCATGAACAGTTGGCCGCGCATGCCGCGGACGGCTACTTCCGCGTCACCCACAAGCCCGGCGTGCTGATGACCCATCTCGGGCCGGGCCTGACCAACGCCGTTACCGGCGTGGCCAATGCTGCGTTGGATTCATCGGCCATGGTAGTGATCGCGGGCGACATCCCCAGCCAACACTTCGGGCGCGACGCTCACCAGGAGGTCAAGGCCTTTGGCGATGCCACCCAGTTCGAGATCTACAAGCCCTTTGTCAAGCGCACATGGAAAGTCCAGAGCGTCGAAGCGATTCCCGACATCATTGCCAGGGCCTTCAACGTCGCCACCTCGGGGCGTCCTGGCCCGGTGTTGATCGACGTGCCGATGGACATGTTTTCGCGACGGGCCAACGTGAAGATCCCCGACATGGCCCAGCGCCTGGTGACCGGCCGCCGCCAGCGCGGCGACCGCGAGGCAATCGCCAAGGCGGCCGACCTGCTGGTGGCGGCGAAGGCGCCGGCGATCTCTGCCGGCGGTGGCGTTAGCCTGTCCGAGGCCTCGGCGGTGCTGACCGCATTGGCCGAGCATCTGGCCAGTCCGGTATCGACGTCGCTGATGGGCAAGGGTTC
>CAIMEK010000632.1 GCA_903839965.1 uncultured Acetobacteraceae bacterium
CGGTGTCCTCAAAATCATCCAAGTCGGCGGTAAAATCATGCACCACCATGCCGTCCGGAGGGTTGTTGGCGCCGACCGACTGAATTTCATCGGCACGGCTATTCCGGGTGCAACCGCATCGTCGTCGTTGTCCGGACGCCTTGCTCATCTTCCTCTCCGAAAATGATGCCGCCGATAGGAAAGCCGCTCGCCAAGTCAATTATGGCTACGCCATGTGGACAAAACCCCTCCCATTCTCGACCCGTCTCCGGCAACGTGCAGCCACCATAACGCGTAACCAGCACAGGTCGGCCGTACCAGTCCGTCTGACCGGCGACAATCAACCGGACTTCAACGTGCTGAATGCGCGTGCGTTGAATTATCTGCCCCGGGAGCGTAGTCGAAATCGGCTGGATGCTATCCAGCACAAGTGTGGCCCCACTTGTAACACCTTCTGGTGGCAATACTGAATACGACCCAAGTAGGGACGTGAACATACCCAATGTGTCGGCGAAATATTTTGACGCTTCACAGCCTGGAGTGGGGTGGAGGTCGCTGGAGATGACGTGCCCGTCCTGGCTTATCGTCTGGTTTACAGAAATCAGCGGATCGCGACCGCAATTAAGGATTTGTGACTGTGCCTGCGACTTTGCTTCAAGGCTGCAAATGGAGACACTGATCCGAAGTGCTTTTCCAAATGAATGTACTTCCATACTAGCGGTGCCCCGCCCGACCACAGCCTGGCCATTCATCGACATCTCCATCTGCAGTCGGATTGGCGGGGTCGGCCGATACTGAAGGTGTAGCGGTGATGTTATCGGGATAACTGAGCGTGCGATCTTGGCGGCCTCTGCCTCTGTCCCCGCCGATGTCGGAGGCGGTACTTGCACGCAACCGCAAAGCACCCCCATGCCGACAAACCACAATGCACAAAACACCCTCGGGGACCGATCCATGGCACGGCTGTGGCCGGGAGCATTCGACATGGCGAATTCCATTGCTAACGTACTTTGAGTTCTACTCGGAACGTTCGCCGATGCAAAGGAACGGATCGCCTTGCCTGGTTTCCAGCCACGTCAAGCGGCATGCCATTGGGGTTGGTCATCGCGCTTTCGACCGCAGTGCATCTTCTGCTCGCTTCATCCGGGCTCTGGACTCATCCGAAGCTGCGCGGCACCGGGCGTAGGCCAGCTTCTCGGCTTCTCGGTATTCCGCAGTCGGGATGCCGTCGCGGCGGGCGCGTAGATCATCAAGCGCTCGCTTGGCGTGCCCCTCCTCGTCGGCCAGGTCAGCCCCAGCGTCGGCGCGCTCTTGTTCGCTGGCATCTGAATCGGCAAGGACGGCGCGGGCGAGGCGCTCAAACTCAGCCTGCAGTTCCGCGTCGGTCATACGCTCTACATCGGTTTCGGGGGGCTGCACCGCCTCCAGGCGCCCCACGCGTCGCCGCAAGAGCGTGGTCATCGGCTTGTTCCTCCCCGTGCTTTGCGGGCCACCATGGCCCTGCACCACTGCGCAGTTGCCTCCCGATCAGCCTGCAAGAATGCGCTCGTCTCCATGCTGTCCCGGAACGTGTCCAACTCGATCAAGGCACGCCCAGCATCCCCCAACTCCCCGGCCACATCGGCTTTGTCCACGGGGTCGTCGCTGGCGGCAAGCCAACCGAATTCCGCCACCGCTACCCGGTGCACCGCTGCGATTTGGTCATTCGTCAGTCGCACGCTGTCCGCATCGGACCGCCACGCCTCTAACCGACCAACGCGGCGCAGGATGTTGGCGCTCATTGATTCCTGTCCTTATCCGACAACTGGGCGAAGTCCTCTGCCGACAGAATGACCACGCCGCCGTTCTGCCCCGGCATCGGCCGCGGCATTGGCTCGCGGCCGTTGTGCGGCAGATAGACGGTGACCGGGTTCGCGTCGGCTGGGGTTTCCGCTTCGAGGCGATCGAGGCGGCGCTCCAATCCAGTAGTCGTCATCGCTGCGACCCTCCGGTCTCCAGCGCGGCAATCCGTGCTTCCAGTTCCGCCGTCTCGATCGCCCGGCGCTGGGCTTCCAGCACTGCCGCCAAGGCTTGTCCTTCCTCGGGCGACACCTCCCCCGCTGCCACAGCCTCAGCAACTGCGCCCAAAGCGGCCGGAAGGTCGGCGGCCGACTTTATGGCGGGCAGGTCCACCGCCACTGGGCGCCCTTTCCGTTCCGGCCACAGCCGCCGCAGCAGGATGTCGGCAGCACGCATATCACCGCCCTGGGCGGCCTGTAGGACGGACTGGAGCACCGCCTCCGCGCCTTCGGCCCCGATAGCGTCCAGCGCCACCAACGCCGCGTGGCGGGCTCCTGGGGGCTTCCCAGCGGTGTTGCCGGATTGCCCCGCTAGCACCGGCAGGAACGCTGCCAGCACCACGAGTTTTTCCACCGTGCCTTCAAAAATGCCGACCACGGCACCGGCGGCAAATGCGGTGATCAGATTCAGTTGCAGCCACGGGTGGCGAAA
>CAIMEK010000633.1 GCA_903839965.1 uncultured Acetobacteraceae bacterium
AGCATGATGTGGAACTGGCTGGTGATGGTATTGAGCCAGACTTCCTCGGCGAACGGCGGCACCGCCATGACCAGCAGGGCCAGCGCCAGCACGCGCCAGTCGTCCAGCCAGCGGATGGAACTCACCGCCAGCAGGACGGCCGGGCAAAGCTGCAAGGCCAGCGCCACCAGCACGGTGAACAGCGGCACGTGCTGCAGCGCGACCAGGTGAACGGCGAGCGTCGTCGCCACGCTCGCCGGCAGGTTCATGTAGCCGGTGTGCACCGCGAACAGCCCGTCGGTGAGCGACTCTTTCCAGGCGGTGGCGAGATAGAACGTGCCCTCCTCGGCCCACAGCCGCCCATACGGCCAGATCGACGGCATGCGCAGCGCGATGAGCACGGCGAAGCCCGCCAGCAGCGCCGTCCGCGCCGACAGCCCGGCCCGCACGACGCCGGGAACGGCGGCTCCCAGGGCCAGCACGGCCTGCCCGGCCGCCACGCAGCCGCGCCGCGCTTGCGCAATCCCGCGACGCAGCGCATCGCGCGTCTGGGGCCAGCGCGCGCGCCGCAACGGGCCCTGCAGCAGCCCCGCCACGCCGAGCACGAACAGCCCGTAGGCGAAGCCGATATACGGCGGGGCAAACGCGAAGCGGACCTGCGCCGGCCCGCCGGGCAGTTCCACCCGCTGGAAGATGCCGTCGCCGGCGATCGGCGCGTCCATGCCGTTCACCTGCAGCGTCCAGCCCGGATAGAACAACTCGCGGCGCAGCAGTTCGGCCGGTGCATCGCAGCGCGTGTCCAGGCTTTCGCGGCCGACCCGCTCCAGCCGGCAAGGACCGCCGGAGACCTCGAAATACGGTTTTGGACCCGGCAGTTCCCAGACCTCCGCGGACCGGCCGGTGAACACCAGGCGCGGCGCGCCGGCCACCGGGCCGTAGTCGAAGGAAAAGATCGGCCGGCCGGGCTGCGGGCCCCAGGGGCTGGCGAGCCCCGGCGCGGTTTCCGGCGGGTCCGGGGCTAGCCAGACGGCGACGCCGGTGGAGCCCCCGCGATGGCCGATCCGCCAGCGCACCGCCTCGCCCGCGCGCACGGCCAAGGGGGGGGCCAGCGCCACCGGCAGGGAGGCGTTGTCCGGCGCGTCCGACAGATCGGCTGAGCCCCTGGAACAAACCTCGCCGGCACACAATTCCAGCTCAAGCCGCCCGGTGGAGACGCCGCCATAGGTGCCGAGCAGCACCCGCACGCCGCGCAGCGTGCCGTCGCGCAGATCGGCGCCGGCGACGCTGCCGGAGAGCCAACTGTCGGGAGGCAGCATGAAGGCGCTGGGTGGGCCGGTCGAAGCCGTCCCCACCGGCGCCTCGAACCCCGCCAGCCCGGCGCGGACCACGACGTATTTCACCGCGTCCGCCTCGTAGGTCGCCACCAGCGCCCGCAGCGCCTCGGGGCTGAGCGGATTGCCGTCCGGGCCGGTCGGCTGCTGGCCGCGCCAGGCGAAGATGAACATCGCCGGCCCCGGATAGAGCGCGGCCTGCACGTGGTCGAACCAGTTCTGCGGCAGTGGGATGTACTCATAGTTCAGCCCGGCGATGCGCCAGTAGGCGCCGTAGTTGGCCTGGATCGAATCCCACGAGACGAACCGCTGCAGGCCGAGATTGCGCTGCAGGAACGCCACGGTATCGACGTCGAGGCGGATGTCGCGCCGGCCCGCCAGCATCGGCGCGGCGAACAGCACCGCCGCCTCCAGCGTGGCGGCGGCCAGCATCGCCGCCGGCCACCTGCCGTGCGGCCGCCGCCGCCAGACGAACGCCACCGCCGCCAGCATCGCCAGCCCGCCGGCGACCGAGGCGCCGAAGTAC
>CAIMEK010000634.1 GCA_903839965.1 uncultured Acetobacteraceae bacterium
CTGCGCATTCCAGTGATCGTGGGCGCCCATTCCACGCGATGGTGGGCGCCGATTCCACGTGATCGTGGGCGGTCTGGAGCCTGACCGACGGCGGCTATGGAGTCAGGGGTTTTGGTCTGCGTCAAGGGCGCGGCGGCCGGTGAGCTTACGCATGCTTTCTCCAGTCATGGTGAGGCGGTGGGCGTTGTGGACGAGGCGGTCGAGAATGGCATCGGCGAGGGTCGGGTCGCCGATGACCTCGTGCCATTGTTCGGCGGGAACCTGGCTGGTGACGATGGTGGATCCGCGTCCGTTGCGGTCTTCGAGGATCTCGAGCAGATCGATGCGCTGGCCCTGGGTGAGAACCGACAGGCCCCAGTCGTCGAGGATCAACAGCTCCACGCGAGCGAGGGTCTTGAGCATGCGCGCATGGCGCCCGTCACCACGGGCGAGGGCCAGGGCTTCGAACAGCCGGGGCACGCGCTGATAGAAGACGGACCGCCCATCGCGGCAGGCCTTGTGGCCGAGCGCGCACCCTAGCCAACTCTTGCCGATCCCGGTTGGCCCTGTGATCAGACAGTTCTGGTGACGATCGATCCAGTCACCGGCGACGAGCCTGGCCAGGAGGGCGCGATCGAGACCGCGGGGCGTTCGCAGATCGATGTCCTCGACGCAGGCGTCCTGGCGCAGGGCGGCGAACTTGAGGCGGGCGGTCATGCGCTTGGTGTCGCGCTCGGCGGCTTCACGGTCGGCCATGATGCCGACGCGCTCCTCGAAGGACAGGGCGGCGAGGTCCGGCGCGGCGCGCTGTTCCTCGAAGGCCTTGGCCATGCCAGCCAGGCCCAGGGCGATCAGCCGATCATGAGTTGGGTGTGCGAGCATCGTGTCTCCTGATGATGGGGGTCAATGGAAGTAGGTCCGCCCACGGATGTTGTCGTGGCGCAGGGGTTCGGCCTCGGGCTCTGGGTCGAGGAAGGCGCGATCCAGACCGGTCTTGAGGATCGACCGGATCGACTCGACGGAGCGGGCCTTGAGCAGATCGCCGCGCTGGCAGGCCGCTTCCAGACGTGCCCGGCCGTAGGTCTTCTCCAGAGCCAGGATGCCGAGACAGGTTCGGAAGCCCTGCTCCGGGTGAGGCCGGTCGGTCATGATCGCTTGGGTCAGGGCGGCGGTGGCCGGTCCGACCTTCTCGGCGACGGCCGTGATCCGGCCCGGCGTCCAGGATGCGTGGCGCCGATGGGCGCTGGGCATGTGATCGGCGATGGTGGTGTGACCGCGGCGGCCGGGGGACTTGGCGTGGCTGGCGACGCGCTCGCCCTTGTGGAAAGCCTCGACGGTCCTGTCGGCGATGCGGACGTCGACCAGCTCGCGGATCAACCGATAGGGAACCGAGTACCAGCAGCCGTCGACCTCGACATGGTAGTCGGGCGCCACGCGGCAGCGCTTCCAGATGGCGAAGGCGTAAGGCCCGGCCGGCAGGGACTTTAGGGCCGGGGCGTCCACGGTGGCGAACAGCTCGGCGCGGCTGGCGCCGTAGGCGCGCATGACGCGGGCGTTCAGTTCGGCGACCAGATCGGTGATGGCCAGGTTCAGCTCGACCAGGCTGAAGAAGCGTCGGTTGCGCAGGCGCGCCAGCACCCAGCGCTCGACCAGCAGCACTGACTGCTCAACCTTGGCCTTGTCGCGCGGCTTGTATGGGCGGGCCGGAATGACCGTGGTCCCGTAGTGGCGGGCCATGTCCTGATAGGTGCGGTTGAGCCCCGGGTCGTAGCGGTCCGGGTTGGTCACCGCGGCCTTGAGGTTATCGCAGACGATGATCGCGGTCACGCCGCCGAAGAAGGCGAACATGCCGACATGGCAACCGATCCAGTCAGCCAGCCCTTCGCTGGGCCGGGCCTCGCAATAGACGTAGCTGGAAGCCCCGAGCGCGGCGACGAACAGCTTCATCGGCCGGGCCACGCCCGTCCCCGGATCGAAGACGTCGATGGTGTCGCCGGCGAAGTCGACGAACACCTTCTCCCCGGCTGCGTGGCTCTGACGCATGGTC
>CAIMEK010000635.1 GCA_903839965.1 uncultured Acetobacteraceae bacterium
CCGCCGGGGTGCCGGTGGTGTCGCGCACGTCGAGCGGCGGCGAACCAGGGGCGGCGAGCGCCAGTTGGGCGGCGTTCACCAGCGCCGGGCCGAGCGCCGCGTTGGGGCCGGTCAGCGGGGCGAGCAGGGCGATGCCGTGCCCGCTGGGGATAACGGTGGAAGGCGGCGCCTGCTCCATCGGCGAGAGCAGAGCGCCGGGGCTGCCGAATTGGCGCGGCGGCGGCACGGTTCCCGCGCACGCGGCCAGTGCTAGGGTGCCGGCGAGGAAGCAAAATGACCGACGAAACATGCCAAACCCCTTCCGATCAGGCGACGCCCGACGCTCGCCCGGGCGCGACCGCTCCGCCCGATGGTCTTGTGCTGGTTTCGACGCCGATCGGCAACCTCCAGGATCTTTCGCCGCGCGCCATATCCGCGCTGCGGGCTGCCGATACGTTGTTGTGCGAGGATACCAGGGTCAGTTCGCGATTGTGCGCCGTTTTCGGCATTACCGCCACGCTGCTGGCATTGCACGACCATAACGAGCAGGCGCGCATCCCGCAGGTGCTGCGCCTGCTCGCGGAAGGGCGGCGGGTGGCGCTGGTGTCGGATGCCGGCACGCCGCTGGTGTCCGATCCGGGCTACCGGCTGGTGCGCGCGGTGCTGGAGGCCGGGCTGCCGGTGGCGGCAGTGCCGGGGCCGAATGCGGCGCTGATGGCGCTGACCTTGTCCGGCCTGCCGCCGCAACCGTTCCTGTTCGTCGGTTTCCTGCCGCCGAAGGGGGCGGCGCGGCGGGTGGTGCTGGCCAGGCTGCGGGCGGCCGAACGGGCGGGGCTGGCGGCGACGCTGCTGTTCCACGAATCGCCGCACCGGCTGGCGGAGGCGCTCGCCGACCTGGCGGACCTGCTGGGCCCGCGCCCGGCCGCGGTGGCACGGGAGCTGACCAAACGGTTCGAGGAAGTGGTGCGCGGGAGCCTCTCCGAGCTCGCCGCCCGCTACGCCGAAGCGCCGCCGCGCGGCGAGATCACCCTGGTGGTGGGGCCGCCGCCCGCCGAGGGGGCGCCGGTGCAAGCCGACCTCGATGCCCTGCTGGGCGCGGCGCTGGAGGGGCACAGCCTGAAGCAGGCGGTGGCGGAGGTGACCGCGGCGACGGGCCTGCCGCGGCGGGTGGTGTATGCAAGGGCGCTGGCGCTGGGCGGGCGCTGACGCAGGTGCGGTCTTGCCGCGGAGGCGCTTTGGCGTTCTGGTCATGTGCGACACCACCACAAGGAGACCGCGCCATGCGCGCCATTGTCGCTCCGGGCCCGCTGCCGACCGAAGATAAAAACTCGCTGCAGGACGTCACGCTGCCGGAGCCGCGCGCCGAGGGGCACGACCTGCTGGTCCGCGTCGCCGCGGTCAGCGTAAATCCGGTCGACATCAAGGTGCGGTCCCGGCTCGATCCGGCCGGCCCGCCGAAGGTGCTGGGCTGGGACGCGGCCGGCACGGTGCTGGCGGCCGGGCCGGCCTGCACGCTGTTCCGGCCGGGCGAGGCGGTGTTCTACGCCGGGGCGATCGACCGTCCGGGCTGCGACAGCGAGCTGCACCTGGTCGACGAGCGCATCGTCGGCCCGAAGCCGGCCTCACTGTCGATGGCGCAGGCGGCGGCGCTGCCGCTGACCAGCATCACCGCCTGGGAGATGCTGTTCGAGGGGCTGCAGGTGCCGCGCGACAAGTGCGCTTCGGGCGACGCGCTGCTGCTGGTGGGCGGCGCCGGCGGGGTGGGCAGCATCACCATCCAGCTCGCGCGCGCCCTGACCGGGCTCAGGGTGATCGCCACGGCCTCGCGCCCCGAGACGCGGGCGTGGTGCCTGTCGCTCGGTGCTCACGAGGTGGTGGACCACCACGGCGACGTGGCGGCGCAACTGGCGGCGATCGGCGCCGCGCAGGTGCGCTACGTGTTCTCCACCAACGCCACCGACCAGCACTGGCCCGCCATCGCCGCCGCGCTGGCGCCGCGCGGGCGGGTGGGGCTGATCGACGATCCGGGGCCGTTCAACATTTCCCTGATCAAGCGCAAGTCGGGGTCACTGCACTGGGAGTTCATGTTCACCCGGCCGATGTTCGGCCTGCCCGACATCGCCGAGCAGCACCGCCTGCTCGCCGAGGTGGCGGCGATGGTCGATGCCGGGGTGATCCGCACGACGCTGACCGAGACGATGGGGCCGATCACGGCGGCCAACCTGCGGCGGGCGCATGCGCTGATCGAGAGCGGCAAGGCACGGGGGAAGATTGTGCTGGAGGGGTTCCCCACTTAGGCGGGGCGTTGCCCCGCGCCCCACCAGGGCTTTGCCCTTGTATCTCTGTGGGCACCCGAGCGGGTAAGCTTACCCGCTCGGGTGCGGAAGGGAGCCCGACCTGCCCTGGGGTGATTGAGCCCGTGGTCCAGCGCGGTGCCCCTTCCGCGG
>CAIMEK010000636.1 GCA_903839965.1 uncultured Acetobacteraceae bacterium
GCAGCACCAATTTGGGCATCCAGGATCGGGCCCGGAACCACGCAATTCCAACGGTGTACAACCTGGGGGATGAAGCGGCTACGGACCCCCCGCGGGACACCGCTCTAGCGCACTGCCGGCCGATCGGGGCGCGCGTGTGCCCGCTCGCGCAGCGTCCATCGCGTGCCGACCGCCAGCACCAGCGCCAGCCCTGCGATGGCCATCGCCTCGACCGCGCCCAACAGCCCCAGCCGCGCCGAGGCGGCGCCCATCAGGATCTGACCGATCGGGCCGGTGCCGATGCACATGGCCAGCAAGCCCAGCACCCGCGAGCGCATGGCCGGCGGGGCGTGGGTGATCACCTGCGTGGTCTGCTGGTTGGAGAAGGCCGCGGTGCCGGCGCCGCCCATGACGAGCAAGCCGCACGCTTCCCAGAACCCCGGCGCCAGGGGCAGCAGCAGCAGTGCCAACAGGAACAGGGTGCAGCCAGCCAGGAAGATGGCCCGCTGGTGCGAACGCGGCGGCCAGGCCGCCAGGACCGTGCCGCCGACCAGCGCCCCCACCGCCTCGCTGGCGGCCAACGCGCCCACCAGGGCCGGCGAGACGCCAAACACGTCGCGGCCAATCGGCGCCACCAGGGCGGCGTAGGAGAAGCCAAACATGTTCATCGCCACGGTCACGCCCAGCACGCCCATGATGGCGGGCGCCCCGCGGGCAATGATGAATGCTTCCGTGAGATCGCGCGGCAGATGCAGCAGCGACACCCGCTGTGTTTCCTGCCGATGCCGCAGCCCGGCCGCCAGGGCGGTGGAGGCAGCGTTGCCCAGCGACGACAACGCGAACGCGCCGGTCAGTCCGCCAAACGCATAGGCGGTGCTGCCCAGCACCGGCCCGACCGCCCGCATCACCGCCTGCGTCACGCTGTCCAGCGCCACGGCGCGCGGCACCAGGTCGGGGCCGGCGGCTTCGGCGGCCATGCGGCGGCGCAGCGACGGCTCGGTTGCCCAGACCAGGCCACCGGCGAAACTGCTGCACACCAGATGCCAGGCATGCGCCAGCCCCAGCGCGGCCAGCACCATGACGCCGGCGGAGGCCAGCACCATGGTGATCTGCGCGCCCAGCAGCAGGCGCCGCCGGTCGAGCGATTCCGACAGCACCCCGGCAATGGCGCCGAAGCAGAGCAAGGGCAGGGAACGGGTGGCGGTGACCACCGCCACGGCAAGCGCGGAGCCTGTCTCGTCGAGGGTGAACAGCCCGGCGGCCAGAACCTCGATCCATCGCGTGACGTTGGTGAGGCCGCCAACCATCCACAGGCGGCGGTAGTTGCGCGACCCAAGCAGCGCCCGCATCCCCTCGCGGGCGGAGTGATAGGCGTCCGGACGTTCCATTTCGCTGCGAGCATGCACCGCCCGCCGGAGGCACGATAGCCGCCATCGCAGCAGGGGTTTTCCAAGGGGGGCAGGTTCGACCGTGCCGGGCTGGACGGATTACCCGCTCCTGCGGTTTTCGGGCACTATTTTCGCCCAGGTATATGAAACTGATGACTCTGTTTTATACACAACGCCAACTGAACAGCAAGAAAATCAAGCACCTCTTCTCTCGTTGCGGCATTTTTCGGCCGCTTTAGCATAGCCAACACCAGCGTGTTCTTTATGCCGGGCCGCGCGATCGGGCGGGCGACATATTCATTGCCTCCGAATTGCAGCGCGGCATCCCGCTGAGACATCAGCGTACAGGCATCACCGGTAATGACCGCGCTGACCAGCACATGCCAGACCTCGTGCTCGAAGACGACATTCGGAGAAATTCCTTGCGCCTCGAACGCTGCCTCGATGGCGATTCGCCCACCGTGGAGTGGCGGCGGCAAAACCAGCCGCAGACCGGCCAGTTCCGCCCAACCGACGCTGCCGCGGCGCCCGGCCGACGGGGCGGCAATCAGCCGCATCTGCTCACTGACGAGGTTGCGCGTCACCATGTGCCGATCCGCCTGGCAGGTGCAGACGACCGCGTAATCCAGCCGTCCTTCCTTCAGCAGTTCGAGCAGATGTCCTGTCCAGGCATCCCGAACCTGCAGGCCGATCCGGGGGAACCGCGCCTGGACCGCCGGGACGAAAGACGGCGGCAGCAGGACGGAAACCGTTGGCGGCAGGCCAAGTCGAATCGGTTCCAGGGCGACCTGGGCCAGATGTGCAAGATCGTGCTTGGCCATCGCAACCGTCGCAAGAACGGCAGCCGCATGCACGGCAAGGACTTTGCCGGCGGCCGTCGGGGTGGATCCGCGAGAATGCCGCTGCAGCAGCTGCACGCCAACTTCCCTTTCCAGCAGCGCGATCTGGCGGCTCAACGCAGGTTGCGCCACGCGGAGCTTCTGGGCGGCACGGTTGGCGCTGCCCAGTTCGACGATGGCCATGAAGGAACGGAGCTGACGGAGGTCCATGGGCGGCAGGCCGAAGCGAACCGTTATAATAGTTCGGCATAGCCGATAGAGCAAATCTATATTTGAATCAGTACGATCTGCGCCGATAATGACCCGCAGAGAAAAACCGGGAGAAAACGATGGGCCAGGACCAGTTCACGCGAGCGGATGGCCACCCCTCACGCCGCAAGCTGTTGCGCGCATCGATTGTCGCGGCCGTCGGCGCAGGTCTCGCATCCGGGCGTGCGGTGCGCGCCGCCGACCCTGCTGTCAGGGCCCGTCTCGGCCATGGCCAGGCCATGACGCATCCGGTACAGAAAACCGCGCTCAAATTCGCCGAGCTGGTGGCGGAGCGCAGCAAGGGCCAAATCGCGATTACCGTGTATCCGTCCTCGCAGCTTGGTTCCACCGAGGACATGGTGCAATCGCTGCGCCTCGGCACGCTGGATCTGCACATTGCCGGCGATGCCTTCGTCGAGGGACTGGTGGCGCGGGTCAGCGTGGTGAACCTGCCCGGCATTCTGCGCGACAACGAGCACGCCAAGCGCGCCATGTACGATGTCATGCTTGGCCGCGTCTACAACAGCGCGCTGAACCCGCTCGGCGTTCACACGATGGGCTTCATCACGGCGGATTTCCGCCACATCACCAACAACCGCCGGCCGGTGACCACGCTGGGAGACCTGCGCGGACTGAAGATCCGGGTGCCCAACAGCAAGGTTTCAATAGCCATCCTGACGGCGCTCGGCGCAAGCCCGGTGCCGATCGACTGGACCGAGACCTTTCCGGCGCTACAGCAGGGGGTGGTTGACGGCCAGGAAAACCCGTTCGTGCAGATCGACGCCACGAAGCTCTACGAAGTGCAGAAGTACCTTACGCTCTCCTATCACCAGTGGGCGACCTATGCGCTGCTGGCCAACCAGTCGTTCCTTGCACGCAAGCTGAACCCGGAGCAGCGCGAGATCGTCCTCGCCTGTGGGCGGGAAGCCTGCGACTATGGCTGGAAGCTGACCGTGGAAAGCGGGGAAGCCGCTTTCGAATCGCTCAAGAAGAACGGCATGCAGGTCGCCACGCTCGACCGCGCGCAGGTGCAGGCCGCGGCGAAGCCGGTCTGGACGGACTGGATTGCCCGCATCGGCGCGGAGGCGCCCGCCCTCATCGAAGCCATCCAGAAGGCCTGATCGTGTCACGCGACAACACCGCAGGCAGCGCCATTTCCGGGGCTGCCTCGCGGTTGCCGCCCGACGGCGCGGGGCGGGGCATCGGCTGCTGCCTGTTGCGGCTGGCCGACCGGCTGGATGAGGCGTTCTGCGTCGGCTTTCTGACCATCATGGTGGTCTGCATCGGGCTTGCCGTGGTGACGCGCTACGTGCTGCAGGCGCCGCTTCCGTGGCCCGAGGAGGCGGCGAAGTTCGCCTTTGTCTGGCTGACTTTCGTCGGCGCCTCGGTGGCGGTGAAGCACCGCCGCCACATGGCCGTCGATTGCGTCATGCCGCTGCTGCATGCTTCCCTGGAGAGGGTGCTGCGGCTGACCATGTTGGCGGTGACGATCTGCCTGCTTTGCATGATTGGCTGGTACGGCTGGCGGTTGATGCAGATTTCGTGGGTGGCGATCTCGCCCTCCCTGTCGCTGCCGATGGGCTATGTTTACCTCGCCGTGCCAACCGGGGCGACGTTGATGGTCATCCGTCTGTCCGGGCAGTTCTGGCAGGGCCTTCACGGGCATCGCATGGACAGGACGGTCTGATGCTGATCGGGCTGATTGTCGGGGCGATCTTCGTTCTCCTGTTCCTGCCGGTGCCGGTCGCGATCGCGATGCTGCTCGGCTCGTCGGGGTATTACATCTATACCGACACGCCGCTGGAAGCTGTTGCCCAGCGCATGGTCAGCTGCGTCGAAAGCATTCCACTGCTTGCTGTCCCCTTCTTCATCCTGGCCGGCGAGCTGATGAATGCTTCGGGGATCACCGATCGCCTGGTGCGGTTCTCCAACGTGCTCGTTGGCCGGTTCGCCGGGGGACTGGGTCACGTCGTGGTGGTTTCCAATGTGGTGATGTCGGGGATCAGCGGCTCCGCGGCGGCCGATGCCGTCGGGACCGGATCGGTGCTGGTTCAGGCCATGGTGCGGCGCGGCTATCCGGCGGCTTTCGCGGCCGCCATCGTGGGCGCATCCTCGACCATCGCCCCGATCATACCGCCCTCCATCCCGCTGGTGATCTTCGGTGCCGTCGCCGAGGTTTCAACCAGCCGGTTGCTGTTGGCCGGGATCCTGCCCGGGCTGCTGATGGGCGCATTTCTGCTTGCGATCAATGCGGTGCTGGCGCGCCGGCGCGGTTATCCACGCGAGGCGCCACCCAGCTTTCGCGAGTTTCGCGATGCAACGCTGGCGGCATTGCCGCCGCTCGGCATGCCGGTCGTCATCGTGGGTGGAATCGTGGCCGGCATCTTCACGCCGACCGAAGCCTCCGTCACCGCGGTGGGTTATGCCCTGGTGCTCGGCGTCGGCTTTTACCGTACGCTTGGCCTGCGCGAAATCTGGGGGTGTGCCGTTCGCGTATCGACGATGACGGGCGCCATCATGCTGCTCGTCGGCGGCACAACGGTGCTCGGCGACATCGTGACCCGGGAGAATGTGAGCGACGACATCGTGGCGCTGCTGTCCATGGCGCACGATCACCCCTACCTGCTGTTGGGGTTGGTCAACATCGTGCTGATGGTGATCGCCATTCCGCTCGAGCCGATCCCGGTGATGCTGCTGTTCGTGCCACTGTTGCTGCCGGTGATGACCGATCTGGGCGTCGACCCGGTCCATTTCGGCATCCTCATGGTGCTGTCGCTGTGCATCGCCTTCGTACTGCCGCCGGCGGGGCTCGTGATGTTCATCATGTGCTCGATAGCGCAGTGTTCGATGGCCGAATTCACCCGCCAGGTCTGGCCGTTCGTGATTGTGCTGCTGGTCGTGCTCGCGCTGCTCACCTACTGGCCAGGCCTCGCGCTTTTTGTGCCCAACGCCCTGCTTCCCGTCCGTGGCGTGGGCTGAGTCCTGCGCCGCGCAACGACCTGCCTTTTCGGAGATGATGCCATGACCGATCAACGGACAAAGTTGCGCGACAACCTGATGCAGGCCTTGCCCGAGATAAACCTGATCCGCAAGGACGATCTGCGGGAGAAGGTGATCGAGGGGTGGATGTTCTCGCTGCAGCAGAACGGGCTGGAACATATCGACCAGCTGCCCCCGCAGGCGGCACCGGAACATCCGCCGTTCAAGCCCGGCAAAGGCACCCAGTCCGGCCATTTCCGTGGCGTCGGGCACATTGCGCAGGGTATCGCGGACGGGCTGGAGAAGATCCACCCCGAGGTGAAGATCGATCGTGACCTGCTTTGGGCCTGCGCCCTTTGCCATGATCTCGGCAAGCCCTATGAGATGGGCGCGGCGAACCAGGCACGCTGGAAAGCGGACGATGCCACGTCGGGAGATCCGGCGATCCGCCATCCCGCCTACGGCGTCTATGTCGCCCTGACGGTCGGCCTGCCCGAAGCGGTGGCGCATTCGGCCGGCTATCATTCGGGCGAGGGAGAGTTGGTTCTGCGCAGCCTGATCGCGACGATCGTGCATTACGCCGACGACAGCTATTGGCACTGCGTCGAGCGGGCCGGTCTGCTGAGCGGCACGATCTTCGGCCGCAAGCGGCATTAGCGCTTGCCCCGGTAGACGACAGCGAGGAGCGCCGGCGGGTCGCTGCGGCGATGCCCAGCGGTGCGCGCGGTATCGTTGCGAGGCGACATCCGCTTTTTGCCGCGCCTGGCGCGAACAGATGGCGCCGCTGCAGGCCAGCGATGCGCTGCCTGGCATGGTAAACCGGCAAATCTCACGGGCACTTCCCGATGCCGCCATCCTGGTCGCCGATACCACCTGATCCCGGCATTCAAACCGCCGCGCAACGGCACCTGCAAGCCCGCTTCCGGGCGGCCAGGCTCGGCCGGATGGATGGGAAATGGCAGTCAGATCGCCAGATTCACATGGACAGGTTCCTTGGCTGGTGTAACCATTTCGTCCGACGCCAGAGTTGCGGTGCCCGCTCATGCCGGTTCTTTTCGCCAGCGGAAACAGAACAACACCCGGGAGGGATGCCATGAAACGCCGAACCCTGCTTACCGGCGCTGCGGCGCTCGCTGCCGCGCCGTTGGCCATGCCCCACGCCCAGACGCCGGTGAGCGTGCGCTGGTGGTTCCATTTCGACGACACCACCGCCTCGCCGGCCGCCCTGGTGGCGGACTTCGAAAAGGCCAACCCCGACATCAGGATTGTGGCCGAGAGGATCCCCTGGGGCGGCAGTTCCGACTACTACAACCGGCTCTACACCACCCTGATTGCCGGCGGCGGGCCGGACTGTGCCATGGTCCGCTTCCTCGCCCAGCCCCGGCTGATGGAAATGGAGGCGCTGCGCCCGCTCGACGACCTGATCGCCGCCTGGCCGGGACGGGCGGACATTTCCGACCTGCTGTGGCGGCTGCACCTGGCGCCGAACGGCCACCGCTACTACCTGCCGGTGCAGTACGAGGTGCCCTACCTCTACGTGCGCCAGGACTGGTTCGCCGAGAAGAACCTGAAGCTGCCCACGGACTTCGAGAGTTTCCTCAATGCCGCCAAGGCGCTGACCGGCGGCGACCGCTGGGGGTTCGGCATGCGCGGCGGCGCCGGCGGACACCAGCAGTGGGGGGCGTTCGTGCTCGGCGGCGCCAAGATGGAAAAGGGCGGGCTGACGACGCCGGCGGCGCTCGCGGCCAACCGCTGGTTCCTCGACCTGCACCGCGTGCATCATGTCTTCCCGCCTTCGGCGCCATCGGACGGTTTCGTGCAGATCATCGCCAACATGAAGGCCGGGCGCACGGCGATGACCATCCACCACATTGGCTCCGCCAATGAAATGACGGCGGCGTTGGGCGATCGCATCACCGCGGTGACGCTGCCGCGCGGACCCGGCGGCACCGGCTGGGCCGAATTCGGCGATGAGTCGAACGCCATCTTCACCCAGAGCAAGAACCCCGAGGCGGCGTGGAAGTGGATCTCCTACCTCTCGACCTCGGCGCCGAACGTGGCGTTCAACAAGCTGAGCGGCCAGGTGTCGGTGACCACTTCGGGGGCCAAGAACTGGGACGCCGAGCCGCAGCGCTTCCTCGATGCCACGGCCGCCGGGCTGCCGATTGCCGCCGTGCTGCCGCCGATGCCGCAGACCGCGGAGTTCACGCTGACGGTGTGGCCGCAGACCATGCAGAAGGCGATGCTTGGGCAGATCACCCCGGACGAGATGATGCAAATCTTCGACAAGCATTACTTCGGCTGATACGGACGGCGCCGCTCATACCGAGCCGGCGTTCACGTGCCAGTTCTGTGCCGTGCACATGCGTGAATCGTCGGCCGCCAGCCACAGCACCAGGCGCGCGACGTCGGGCGCGAGCAGTTGCCGGTTCAGGCACTGCTCGGCCAGGCGGTCGGCCAGATACGCCGCCGTCTTGCCCGCCAACTGCCGCTCGGTGAAGACCTGGGCCGGAACGACGCAGTTGATCCGGATGTTGTCGGCCCCGAGGTCGCGCGCCATGCTGCGGGTCAGGCCCTCGATGCCGCCCTTGCTGGTGGTGTAGCCCGGCATGCCGCCGCGCCGCTTGTGCCACGAAGCCGAGCCGAGGTTGATGATCGAGCCGCCGCCCTGGGCCGCCATCATCGGCGCGATCGCCTGGATGGCGAAGAAGTGGTGGCGCAGGTTCACCGCCAGCCGGTCGTCCCAGTCTTCGACCGTAACCTTCCGCCAGTCATGGGGCTGATCGTTCGCGGCGTTGTTGACCAGCACGGCAAACGGCGCCACGGCCTCCGCCGCCTCGGCAATCGCGGCCCGCAGCGCGGCGATGTCGCGCAGGTCGCAATGGACGTAGTACGGCGCCGGCTGACCGGCCGCCTGGATGCGCGCGCCCAACGCCCGGGCGGCCTCGTCCTGGATGTCGACGAAGGCGACGCGCGAGCCCTGGGCGGCGAAGTGCGCAACCATCGACTCGCCGATGCCGCTCGCCCCCCCGGTGATGAATACGGCCCGCCCCTTGAGGCTCGGATAGACGGCGTCGTCGGCGTTCATGCGGCAAACTCCCTGTCCGGTCCGGCACGGCCTAGCAGCAACGCGCCGGCCCCGAAAGACCCGGCGCGCCGCCGGCCCGCGCCCGGTCCGCCCGCGGCCGTTTGGGGTGGCGGGTCACGGCGGTCACGCCGGCGGTCTGCAGCACGCTGCGCAACGCTTCGATTCGACGGGGCTGGAGGGACATGCCGGCACGCCGGCCCGCATCGGGTTGCATTGGGTTGGACCAACGGGTTTTTTGCTTGTCCAGGATTGCTCATCCTCTAAGGTCTCGCTGCGGGAAGAAATCAGCGGTGAGCCGGAGGAAAGGGCAGGTGCTGCCGGATGCTTAGCTATGCGCTGCGACGGCTGATGGGTCTCGTGCCAATGCTTCTCGGCGTCTCCGTGATCGTGTTCCTGATGCTCTATGCGATTCCTGGAGACCCCGCGCAGATGGCGGCCGGGCCGGACGCCGCCGAGGAAGATATCGCGCAGATCCGCAAGAACTTCGGGCTGGATCGTCCGGTCTACGAGCAGTACCTGATTTACCTTTCCAACCTTCTCCACGGCGATCTGGGCGTCTCCTTCCGCACGCAGCGGCCGGTATCGACCGAAATCGCGCGCACGCTTCCCGCAACGATAGAACTCTCCTCGGCCGCAATAACCATCGCGGTGCTGCTGGGTGTTCCAATGGGTGTCGTGTCCGCGCTGCGGCCGCGGACGCTCCTCGACAGCGCCTTCACGATGCTGGCCGTGTTTGGCATCTCGATGCCGGGATTCTTCCTGGGGCTGCTGCTGATGCTGCTTTTTGCGTCCCAGCTTGGCTGGCTGCCGCCGACCGGCCGCGGCGGCCTGACGCATCTGCTGCTTCCGGCCTTCACCCTCGGCCTGCCCTTTGTCGCCAGCTTTGCGCGGATCACCCGCTCCAACATGCTGGACGTGCTCGTCGAGGACTATGTGAGGACCGCCAGGGCGAAAGGGTTGTCGCGCCGCGTTGTCGTGTACCGCCATGCGCTGATCAACGCGGCGATCCCGCTGGTCACCCTTCTCGGCATCTATTTCGGTCGGCTGATGGGCGGAGCGGTGATCGTGGAGACCATATTCGCCTGGCCCGGGATGGGCCGTTACATGATCGATGCGATTGGGCAGCGCGATATCTACGTCGTCCAGGGCACCATCCTCGTGTTCGCCGCCGCCATCGTCGTGGTCAACCTGATCGTGGACATCCTTTATGGTCTCCTCGATCCGCGAATTTCCCTCCGGTAGGCCGTGCGAGGGTTCGTCCGCCATCTCTGGACGACGCGCAACTGGCTGACGATGTTGTGCCTGGGGGTGGTGCTGACCTTCGTGGTGACGGCCATTGCCGCCCCCTGGATCGTCAGCTGGGGATCGGCCACGCGGGTGGCCCTGCGGACCGCCCTGCGGCCGCCTTCGGCCACCTACCTGCTCGGCACGGACGAACTCGGGCGTGATTTGCTGGCGCGCACCATCTGGGGCGCCCGCGTGTCGCTTCTGGTTGCCCTGTTCGCCGTCAGCATCAGCATGGCGGCCGGGATCGCGGTCGGTTCCATCTGCGGCTACTTCGGCGGCCGCCTGGCCTCGCTGGTGATGCGCGTGATGGACTTCATGCTCGCCTTCCCCCGTATCCTGTTGGCCATCATGCTGATCACGGTGCTCGGGACCGGCGTGGAAAGCCTGACGATCGCCATCGGCATCTCCACCATCCCGATCAACGCGCGCCTGTTCCGGGCCCCGGTCCTGTCGCTGCGGCAACGGGAGTTCGTGCTGGCGGCCCGCTCCCTCGGCGAGGGCCACGGCGCGATCATCCTGCGCGAGATCCTGCCGAACACCGCCTCGCTGATGATTGTGCAGGGAACCATTTCCCTTGCCGAGGCCATTCTGATCGCATCGGGGCTGAGCTTCCTCGGTTTGGGGCCGCAGCCGCCGATACCGGAATGGGGGGCGATGATCGCCTCCTCCCGCGCCCACCTCACGAGCGCGCCGCATGTCGTGCTGGTTCCTGGAATCGCACTGGTCGTCGTGATCCTCGCCCTCAACGTGCTGGGCGACGCGTTGCGGGACTACGTCGATCCCCGCGTCCGATCCGCCCGATGAATCCGTGTTCACCCAACCAAGGAGGCTTCCGTGCAGAGGCGTGACATGCTGACCGGTACCGCCGCGCTGGCGGCGCTGCCCATCCTGGGCCGCCCCGCCGCGGCGCAGGGCCGGGTCTCGATCCGCTGGGTGGAGGGGGCGGACGTGGACACGCTGGACCCGCAGGTTCAGCGCAGCCGGCCATCCGAGATCATTACCGGGCACGTGTTCGGCCTGCTGTTGCGGTGGAAGGACACCGATCTGAGCGGCTTCGTGCCCGATCTGGCCGAATCCTGGGAGCCCTCGGCGGACCATCTGCAATGGACCTTCAGGTTGCGCGGCGGAGTCAAATTCCATGATGGCTCCCCCTTCGACGCGGAGGCCGTGAAGTTCAGCCTGGAGCGCATCCGCGACCCGCAGACCGGATCGCCCAACCGCTCGCAATACGCGGGCATCAAGGCGATCAACGTCGTCGATCCGCGCACCGTGGTGATCGAGACGACGGCGCCCATGCCGGTGCTGCTCGAGGTGCTGGCCGATTCCAGCTCGGCCATCCTCAGCCCGACGGCGGTGCGCCGGTATGGCCGCAACATCGGCCTGAATCCGATCGGTACCGGCCCCTTCCGGTTCCGCGAATGGATCCCGAACGAGCGCGTGGTGATCGAGAAGAACCCCGACTACTACGGCCCGAAGCCGGCCATGGATGAATTCATTTTCCGCCCCGTCCCGGAGGGCGATGCGCGCGTCATCGAGGTTACCTCGGGCAACGCGGACATCGCCACCGGGGTGCCGCCGGAGGCGGCCGACCGGCTGAAGCAGAACCCGCGGGTGAAGCTCGACATCCGGCCAAGCTCGTTCCAGATCTTCTTCGAGCTGAACAACACCAAGCCGCCGTTCAACGACGCGCGGGTACGCAAGGCGGTCAATCACGCCGTGGACTGCCAGGCGATCGTGGACACCGTGCTGGGCGGCTATGGCACTGTGCCGGACGGGCTGTTCCCGCCGGGAACCCAAGGCCGCGTAAAGTTGCAGCCCTATTCCTACGACCCGGACCTCGCGCGCCGCCTGATCCGGGAGGCATTGCCGCAGGGCTTCCGCGAAAAGCTCGTGCTGTGGACCACCAGCGGCCGTTACCTGAAGGACCGCGCCGTGGCGGAGGCCGTGCAGGGCTACCTGCAGGAGGTGGGCTTCACGGTGGAGTTCCGGGTCTGGGAATGGGCGGCCTATCAGCGGCAGCTCTACAAGGCGGAGCCGGGCGGCACCGGCCGCGGCACCAACGGCGCGCA
>CAIMEK010000637.1 GCA_903839965.1 uncultured Acetobacteraceae bacterium
ACCAGCACCTCCCCGCCCGCCTGCACCACGCGCGTCGCCGAGAGCGTCGAGCGGCAGATGCCGGTGACTTCCAGCTGCGGTTGCCGGTCGAGCCTTCGTAAGAGCGCCAGCCCGATCTGTCCGGAGGCGCCCAGAATGGCGATGCGCGTTGGCGCGCCGCCTGGCGTCGCCGTCGCCGGTTCCTGGGTCTTCGTTCCGGGCTGTGGCGCCATTCCGGGTTGCGTCACGGTCCTCCCACTCCATTCTGTTTTCATCGTCCGGCTCCCGCTGCCGTCGCCCGTCGGCTGCCCAGCCGGTAGCATTGCTCGATCATCTCGGACGTCAGCCGTCCGGTCTCTGCTTCGTAACCCCAGTCTTCGCTATGCAGGTCGGGGGCGCTCTCCAGGGCCTCGGCAAAGTGCCGCCACTCGTCGCCAAAAGCGGCCATCGCCAGGTTCTCGGCGGCGCGCGGATTGGCGAAACGGACGGGCTCCTCGGCGTGGGTAAGCACCTCCACGTCAGCGCGCGGATCATCGCGCAGCCGCAGCTGGCCGTGCTCGCAATCCAGCACCACGCCTTCGTAGACCTCGGCTATGCCCGACAGCGTCAGCGAAAAGGGAACGCGCTCGGCCCGGGGCAGCTCCAGCCAGCCCAGGGCGCGGGTTTCGATCTCCAGGCCGAGCTCAGTCACCTGCACGCAGTCGGCGACCTCCAGGCGGCGGGCGTTGGCGATGTAGAGCGCCTGGTCGATGGCGTGGCAGCCGGTCTCGGCCAGCACGCCGCCGCCCGAGGCCCGGGCGTCGTTGCGATAAGAGGTCGGACCCACGCCGGTCTTCTTCAGCGGCGCGGTGTCGCTGATGATTACGCCCTGCAAGCGCCCGAAGCAGCCGGCCTCCACCAGGCGGCGCGCCAGCCGCGTGCTCCAGTAGAAGCGGCGCAGGTAGGCCGCTCCCAGCAGCCGCTGCCGGCGCCGCGCCTCTTCCACCAGCTGCGCGTGCTCGGCCAGCGAGGCGGCAAACGGCTTTTCGCAGAAGCAATGCCAGCCCCGGCCGAGTGCCTCGGTGACCAGCTCGCCCCTGGTGCCCACCGGGGTGGCCACCAGCACGGCATCCACGTCGAAACACTCGTCGAGGCGAGCGTAACTGGCCGGAATTCCCCAGGCCCTTGCCACCCGGGCGGCCCGCGCCCGATCGCGGTCGCACGTCCAGGCGACGCGCACGCCGCTTAAGCCCGCCAGCGCCGGCAAATGGAACAGTTCGACGACGTCGCCGGCCCCGATCAGGCCCACCGCTTTTTTCTCGATTCCCCGCAAAGTCATCACCGTGCTTCCTTTCAGAGCTGTGCGTCGGCCCGCAGCAACTCGCGGGCGGTGCCGAGCGAGCGCCGGACGTTGGGATCGCGCGCCAGTACCAGCAGGCCCGTAACCGCCAGCACGGCCACCGCCGCCCATTGCCGGTGCATATAGGCCAGCGCGCCCAGGTAGAGCGCCGCCAGGGAGACGGCAGCCGACAGCCGACGCAGCGGAAAGCCGCATCCGGCGTGCCGCTGCGCCCGCCAGATGGTGGCCACGGAGACGGCGGGCTGGAACAGGCAGGCCCCGGCGACAGCACCCCAGAGTCCGAAGTGCGGGACCAGGATGGCGTTGCCGGCGATGTTGAGCGCCGCGCCGACGGCCACGATGCGCAGCAGCTGCCGCTGTTCGCCGGTGGCGCACAGCAGGGTCGAGGAGGCGCAGGCCGCCACCACCATCGTCCGGCTCACCATCACCAGCGGCAGCAGCAGCAGCGTCTCGCGGTACCTCGTGCCGTAGATCAGCAGCAGCGCCAGCCCGGCGGCCGTCGCCAGGAAATAAAACGGCTGGATGGCCGCCCACACCAGCGCCGTCGTGTGGCGGTAGAGCTCGCCGGCAGCGCCGTCGTGGCGGGCGCTCAAGCCGGCAAAACTGGGAAACAGCGCCGTGATGGCGGCGCAGGGCAGCAGGATGGCTGCCTGCGTTACCTGCGCGGTGACGCCGAAGATGGCTGCCGCTTCGGGCGAGACAAAGCCGTGCAGAAAGGCGATCTCCACCCGCCACAGCAGGCTGTCGATCAGCACCAGCGACCAGACGCCCAGCGCGTAGTGAACGATCGACCGGCACAACGCACCGTCCAGAGGCGCCGCCGGCTGGCCGCACAACCGCCGGTTGCTGTGCCACAGCCAGAGCGCCTGCAAGGCGATGCTGGAGACCTCGGCCGCCAGCACCTGCAGCAGGCTTACCTGTCCGCCGCGCATCAGCATGGCCGCCAGCAGCAGGCATTTCGTCACCAGCCCGGCCATCTCGCCGACCAGGATGGCGTTAAAGCGCAAGGTGCCCCGCAACAGCGCCGCCCAGATCAGCACGCATTCGCCCGGCACCACCAGCGCCGCGCACAGCGCGATCGGCCGCAGCTCCAGGTGGCGGTGGGGAGAGGCCAGGAACCAGATGCCCACTACCAGCGTCCCGAGCAGCCCGGAGGCGAACGGTACCCGGCCCAGCAGCCGCGCGATGGCCGGCTGCATCTCCGCGGAAGCCCTGGGAAGGTAGCGCTGCGCCGCCTGCGGCACGCCCAGGCTGCCCA
>CAIMEK010000638.1 GCA_903839965.1 uncultured Acetobacteraceae bacterium
CACTTCGTCGCCCATCAGCAGCCGGGTCTGCTGGTCGAGCGCGCCGAACGGTTCGTCGAGCAGAATGAGGCGCGGCTGCATCACCAGCGTCCTGGCGATGCACACCCGCTGGCGCATGCCGCCGGAGAGCTGCGCCGGATAGCTTTGGGCGAAGGCGGTCAGGCCCATCATGGCCAGCGCCTTCTGGACCCGCTCCTGGCGCTCCTGCGCGCTCAGCCGCAGCTTGTTCAGGCCGAAGCCGATATTGTCGGCCACGGTGAGCCAGGGGAAGGAAGCGTCCTCCTGGAACACCACGCCGATACCCGGCAGGATGCGGCCGGCGATCGGCTTTCCTTCGAACTCGACATCGCCGGTGGTGGCGACCGACAGCCCCGCGACCAGTTCCAGCAGGGTGGTCTTGCCGCAGCCGGAGGGGCCGACGACCGCGAAGAATTCGCCGTGATGCAGTTCCAGGTCGAGCGGACCGATCGCCTTGACGGGTTCGCCTTTGCCGCCCGGCGGGGCGAAGATCTTCTCGACCTGGCGCAGCGAAACCTGCGGAGGAGCGGCTGGGCTCACCGCACGGCCTTGAGGTCGTCGGGCAGGAAGCTGGTGTCGATGAGCTTGTCCGCATCGACGTCGCCGCTGATCGCCCCGACCATCTTCTGCAGTTCGATGGCGCGGCGCAGCCCGTCCATGTGCATCTCGCCGGCGCCCCAGTACTCGACGCCGTTGGTGCGCGAGGCGAGCAGGTTGCGCACCGCCGAGCGGGCGACCGCCGGCTCGATGTTGTAGACCTTGGCGATGATGTCGCCGGACTCGTCCGGATTGGCCTTCATGTACTCGACCGCCTTGCGCCGGGCGCGGATGACCGCGCGCACGAACTCCCGGCCGGCCGGCGACACGTCGGGAGCGGCGACGCCGACGACGTTGGTGATCGGGGGCAGGATGTCCGCGGCGATGGCGATGGCGCGATAGTTGGCGTGGAACTTCGACCAGATCGGCTCCGGCATCGGGGTCGTGTCCACCAGGTCGATGTCCAGCGCGGCCACGCCTTCGCCGAACCCGCCGGTCTTCACCAGCGTTGCGTCCTCGGTCTTCAGTCCGCCGGATTGCAGCACCAGGGTCGAAAGCGCCTGGCTGGTCGAGCGCGGCTGGGTGTAGCCGATCTTGCGCCCCTTCAGGTCCGCGACGGTGCGGATCGGCGAGCCCGGCTTCACGGCCCAGACGAATTCCGCCACCGTCAGCACGTCGTCGCTGACGATCTTGATGTTCGCCCCCTGCTGGACGGCGGCGATCACGGCGTTCGGGTTCACTTCGGCGAACGGCGCGCTGCCGGCCAGCATGTTGCGCAGCGTGGTGCCGCCGCCCGGCGAGGACAGGATGCCGGTGACGTTGGCGCCCTCGGCCTTGAACATGCCCTTTTCCATGGCGACCGCGAACGGCATGCCGTTGGCTGAGACGCCGTAATTGCTGACGACGATGTCCTCGGCCCGGGCCTGGCCGGAAGCGGCGACGGCGAGGCCGGCCAGGGCGCACAGCGCCAGCGCCGGGGTTCTGAAGGCGTGCGGAATATTCATGTCGTTCGCTCCCGTTTCACCGTTGTTGTGGCGCTGCGAAATAGAGCCAGGGCCGCGCAACCTGGGCCGCAGCGTAATAGGAGTCGATCTCCGCCTCCAGGGCGAGAGTCGCGGCAATCTCGTCCTCGCCACGCAGCAGGGCGTCTGCCCGGGCGGCGGAGACGTCAAAGGCAAAGGTAGTCTGGTCCGGCGCGACGATGCTGCGCGCGGCCAGGTCGATGCGCACGACGGGCCGGTCGGCATGGCGGCGCACGGCCTCGCGCAGGTGCTCGTAGGTGGCCCGGTCGATGCGCGCGGCGAGCACGCCGTTGCGGAAGGCGTTCTCGGTGAAGATGTCGCCGAAGCTGGGCGCCAGCACGCAGCGGATGCCGAACTGTTCCAGCGCCCAAACGGCCGCCTCGCGCGAGCTGCCGCAGCCGAAATTCGCATCCGCAAGCAGGATCTTGGCGGACCGGAAGGGCGCCTGGTTGAGGATGAAGTCCGGCCGTTCGCGTCCGTCCTCGGTGTAGCGCTGGGTGCCGAACAGGGCCTTTCCCAGGTCCACCTTGGCGAAGCGCAGCCAGGGGGAGGGAATGATGGCGTCGGTATTGATGTTGGCCACGGGCATCACCGCCATGACGCCCTCCAGCACGGTGAACGGGGTCATGCCGGCCTCCCGGGGGAACGGACGTCGGTGATGCATCCCGCCAGGGCGGCGGCGGCCACCATCGCCGGGCTGGCCAAATGGGTGCGGCTGCGCGGGCCCTGCCGGTTCTCGAAATTGCGGTTGCTGGTGGCGATGCAGCGGGCGCCGGGCGGCACGATGTCCTCGTTGATGCTCACGCACATCGAGCATCCCGCTTCGCGCCATTCGAAGCCGGCGTCGCGGAAAACATGGTGCAGGCCCTCCGCCTCGGCGGCTCGGCGCACCTGCGTGGACCCCGGCACCACCAGGGCGCGAACGCCCGGCGCCACCCGCCGGCCGCGCGCCACCGCGGCCGCGGCCTGCAGGTCGCTCAACCGGCCATTGGTGCACGAGCCGATGAAGGCGATGTCGATGGGAATGCCGGCCAGCGGCATGCCGGGCCGCAGCCCCATATAGGCGATGGCGGCGGCGGCCAGGGTGCGGCGCGCCGCATCGGCGAAGCTGGCCGGGTCCGGCACGTGCCCGTCGATGCCCGCCACGTCCTGCGGGGTGGTGCCCCAGGTAACCTGCGGCGCCACCCGGGTGCAATCGAGCACCACATCGCGCTCGAAGGCGGCCCCGGGGTCGGAGCGCAACTGGCGCCACCAGGCCACGGCCTGTTCGAACGCCGCCCCCGCCGGCGCCATCTCGCGCCCGCGCACATAGGCGAAGGTCGCCGCGTCGGGCGCCACCAGCCCCAGCCGGGCGCCGATCTCGATGGACATGTTGCACAGCGTCAACCGCGCCTCGACCGCCAGCGCGCGGATGGCCGGCCCGGCATATTCCACCGCGCAGCCCTGGGCGGCCGCGATGCCGAAGGCGCCGGCGGTGCACAGGATCAGGTCCTTCGCGGTCACCCACGGGCCACAGGCGCCTTGGTAGGTGATGCGCATGGTGCGTGGCCGGGTCAGGGCGAGGGTCTGGGTGGCGAGCACGTGCTCGACCTCGCTGGTGCCGACGCCGATGCCGAGCGCGCCCAGCCCGCCCACCGTCGAGGTGTGGCTGTCGCCGCAGGCCAGCAGGCAACCGGGCAGCGCCAGTCCCAGCTCCGGCGCGATGACGTGCACGATGCCCTGGCGCGGGTCGTCCACGCCGAAATGGCGAAGGCGGTGGGCGAGGGCGTTGGCCCGCATCAGCTCCAGCAGCTCGCGGCCGTCGGGATTGGTGCGGGCGTCCCGGCCGGGTTGCGTCGAGACGACGTGGTCCTGCGTCGCCACCGTCAGTTCCGGATGGCGCACTGCCCGGCCGGCCCGTGCCAGCCGGTCGAAGGCCTGCGCGCTGGTGGTTTCCTGCAGCACATGCCGATCCACGAACACCAGGTCGCGCCCATCCGCCAGCCGGCGCACCAGGTGGGCGTTCCAGATCTTCTCGAATACGGTCAACGCCGTGCCCGGTGTGGACTGGGCTGGCGCGGTTTCCGGCATCATTTTCCTCCCCTGGCCCCGGCGCGCCTCGAAGCCGGCGCGAGAACCTGCTAAGGCATGACGCTAGTGGGGGTTTGGCGCCTGCCACAGCCACAAATTACGCAACAGTCCCCAGAAATACTCAGAGCACATGACCCGCCGGATGCCTCCCCTGAACGCCCTGCGCGCCTTCGAGGCCGCGGCCCGCAACGGCAGCCTGACCCGCGCCGGGCAGGAACTCTCGGTGACCCAGGGCGCGGTCAGCCGCTTCGTCGCCCAGCTCGAGGACTGGTTCGGGCTGCCGCTCTGCATCCGCACCCGCCGCGGGATCGAGACCACCCCGGAGGGCGAGGCCTACGCCGCCGCGCTGACGCTGGCGTTCGACCAGATCGAGGCGCAGACCCGGCGCCTGCGCGAACGGCCGGCCGACAACCTGTTGCGCATCAAGCTGCCGCCGACCTTCGCCATTCGCTGGCTGGTGCCGCGGCTGGCGCGCTTCCATGCGCTCAACCGCCATGTCGACGTGCAGATCACCACCTCCCACCAGGCGGTGGACTTCGAGCGGGAAGATATCGACGTCTGCATCCATTCCGGGGCGCGGCCGTTGCCCGGCGTGGCGTGCCAGCGGCTGTTCGGCGAAATCCTGCTGCCGGTGTGCAGCCCCGGCCTGTTCCGCAAAACCGCGCCGCCGCGGCAGGCGACCGAATTGCGCCACCACGTCTTGCTCTGCTCGATGCACCGGCCGGACGATTGGCCGCTCTGGTTCGCCCAGGCCGGCGTGGCGGACATCGACGGCAACAACGGCCTGAAATTCGAGAACTCCGCGCTGGCCTGCCAGGCGGCCATCGACGAACTCGGCATCGTCATCGCGCAGCGCGCCTTCGTGGAGGACGACCTGCGTGCCGGCCGGCTGATCGCGCCGCTGGCGTTGCGAACGGTGACGCCCAATGCCTACTACCTCGCGCATGCCGGGGCGCGCCGGCCGATGGCCCTGATTGAACTGTTCGAGCGCTGGATCGTGGCCGAGGCCGCCGTGATGGAGGAGGCCGGCGCGCTGCCGTTCGCCGCGCCTGCCGCGCCGGCAAACGCACCGCGTCCCCACAGGGGGGCCGGGCAACAACGAAACCGGGCCTGAACCCGGTCTCGTTGCCTGGTCGCGTGGCGCACATGAGGAGGCAGGTGCGGAGCCGGATCATCCACCCGGGCATGTTAACAAGTCGCTAATCGCCGGAGCAGCCCCGTTGCGGAGCGCCCGAACCGCCGGGTAGCATGGCCGCCGGGTGCACGGGTCAGTCCGTGCACTGGAAATCCTGGCAAACAGGACACAATGGGGGCGTGGGCATGGGCATTCAGGCGTTCGGATATTTTGGCGTCGGGGCATCGAACCTCGACGACTGGAGCCAGTTCGCCACGCGGCAACTGGGGTTGCAGCAAGTGGACAGCTCGCAGGTTTCCCGGTCGTTCCGGATGGATGACCGCAAGCAGCGGCTGATGGTGGATCGGGCGCTGCCGCAGGGCGAGACGTATTTCGGCTGGGAGGTCGCGGACGCGGCGGCGCTGGATGCGCTGGCGGCGCGGCTGGAGGCGGCGCGGGTGGCGGTGCGGCGCGAACCGGCGGCGGTGGCGAACCAGCGCTGCGTGCAGGGCGTAATCGCGTTCCGCGACCCGGCGGGCAACCGGCTGGAGGCGTTTTACGGGCCGTTGCTGGCCGACGAGCCGTTCCGGCCGGGGCGCAACATTTCCGGCTATCTCGCCGGCGCGCTGGGGATCGGGCATGCGGTGCTGATGGTCGAGGATTTCGACGCGGCGCTGGCGTTCTATCGTGACCTGCTGGGCTTCCGGGTGAGCGACTACATCAACCGCCCGATCACCGCGTGCTTCCTGCACGTGAATCCGCGCCACCACAGCCTGGCGCTGTTCAAGCACGCGCCGGGCGGCCTGCACCACCTGATGATGGAACTGTATTCGCTGGACGATGTCGGCCAGAGCTACGACATCGCGCAGGCCGAGGGCCGGGTTGCGGTGACGCTGGGGCGGCATCCGAACGACTACATGACGAGTTTCTACATCCGCTCGCCGGGCAATTTCCTGGTGGAGAACGGCTGGGGCGCGCGGCAGATCGACGACGCGACATGGCAGCCGCAGGAGATGACGACGGTCGCCAGTTTCTGGGGGCATGACGGGTTGATCCGTTCGGTGGCCGGCGACGGCCCGCCGCCGGGGCATGTGCCGGCGCCGCCGCCGGAGGGTCGCCGGGCCCCGTTGCAGGTGATGGAAGGCAACTACCACAAGCTGTCCGGCGTCTGCCCCTGGTGGGACGCGACGGCGGGGCAGGCACGCGGGCCGGATTGACCCACCGCTGAACGCCGGCGGCATGGTCAGGACGGCGAATCGGCACCCAGGCGGGACCCCACCAGGAACGAATTGCGTAAGCTATATCAGAGCGTTGCAAGACACTTGGGTGAGGTCCCGTTTAGGTGCTGGTTCACCCTCAAGAAGAGGGAGGCAAGTTTCCCGCCTCAACCCTTACAGAATAAACCTGGACAAATCCCCCTTCTGCGCCAGCGGCGCCACCTTCTCCCGCACGTAGGCCGCGTCCACCACCACGTCCTGCCCGCCCCGGTCGCTGGCGGTGAAGGAAATCTCCTCCAGCAGCTTCTCCAGCACCGTGTGCAGCCGTCGTGCGCCGATGTTCTCCACCCGGTCGTTGATGTCCGCCGCCAACTCGGCCAGCGCCTCGATCGAATCCTCCGTGAAGGTCAACGCAACCCCCTCGGTGCCGATCAGCGCCTGGTACTGCTTGATCAGCGACGCCTCCGGCTCGGTCAGAATCCGCCGCAGGTCCTCCCGCGACAGCGGCGCCAGCTCGACGCGAATCGGCAACCGCCCCTGCAGTTCGGGCAGCAGGTCCGCCGGCTTGGCCAGGTGGAACGCGCCGGAGGCGATGAACAGCACATGGTCCGTCTTCATCGGCCCGTACTTGGTGGAGATCGTGGTGCCCTCGATCAGCGGCAGCAGGTCGCGCTGCACGCCCTCGCGGGAAACATCGCCGCCGCGAAAGCCGCCCTCCATGGTGCGCGCGCACACCTTGTCGATCTCGTCGAGAAACACGATGCCGTTGTTCTCGGCATGCGCCAGCGCATCCTTCACCAGCGCGTCGTTGTCCAGCAGCTTGTCCGCCTCCTCGCGCTCCAGCGCGCGCCGGGCGGCCTCCACCGTCATCTTCCGCGGCTGCGCGGCGCGGCCGCCGAACATGCCCTTCATCATGTCGCCCAGATTGATCATCTGCGCCGGCGGCATGCCGGGAATATCCATCTGGCCGATCGGGCTCGGACCCGACTCCACCAGCGCCACTTCCACTTCCTTCTGCTCCAGCTCGCCGTGGCGCAGCATGCGGCGGAACTTCGAGCGCGTGTCCGCGCTCGCCTGCTCGCCGCACAACGCGGTGATCAGCCGCTCCTCCGCGTTGGTCTCCGCCTTCGCCTGCACCTCGCGCCGCGAGGACTCGCGCAGCATGGCGATGCTCACCTCCACCAGGTCGCGCGCGATGCTCTCCACGTCGCGCCCGACATAGCCCACCTCGGTCAACTTGGTGGCCTCCACCTTCAGGAACGGCGCCTGCGCCAGCTTCGCCAGCCGCCGCGCGATCTCGGTCTTGCCGCAGCCCGTGGGGCCGATCATCAGGATGTTCTTCGGCACCACCTCCTCGCGCAACGCCTCCGGCAGTTGGTGGCGCCGCCAGCGGTTGCGCAACGCGATGGCAACCGCCCACTTGGCATCGGTCTGGCCGATGATGAACCGGTCGAGTTCGGAAACGATCTCGCGGGGCGAATAGGTCGGGACTTCCATGGCCATTCCTAGGCGATCGTCTCGACGACGACCGAGTGGTTCGTATAGACGCAAATGTCGCCGGCGATCTTCATGGCGCGCCGCGCCACCTGCTCGGCGGTCAGGTCGGGCACCTCGATCAGCGCCCGCGCCGCGGCCAGCGCAAAATTGCCGCCCGAGCCGATGGCGATGATGCCGTCCTCCGGTTCCAGCACGTCGCCGTTGCCGGTGAGGGTGAACGAGCGGTCGCGGTCGGCCACCGCCATCATCGCTTCCAGCCGGCGCAGGTAGCGATCGGTGCGCCAGTCCTTCGCCAGTTCGACGCAGGCGCGCTCCAACTGGCCGGGGAAGCGCTCCAGCTTGGCCTCCAGCCGCTCCAGCAGCGTGAAGGCGTCGGCGGTGGCGCCGGCGAAACCGGCCAGGATGGAATCGCCCGGGCCGATCCGCCGCACCTTGCGCGCGTTGCCCTTGATCACGGTCTGGCCGAGCGTGACCTGGCCGTCGCCGGCCATGGCAACCTGGGCGCCGCGGCGGACGCACAGGATGGTGGTGCCGTGCCAGCCGATCGGGTCCGGGGCGGCGCCGTAGGGGAATTGGTTCTGCATGACCGCGGGAAATGGCCCACTGTCCGGTTACAATCAAGGCGCATGCGCCCGCCGCCGGGCTGGGGCAGCGAAAAGTCGCGCCGCCGGGGCGACGGCGGAGAACTTCCTTCGCCCCGCCATTTCGGCTAGATGCTGCGCCCCATGGCACCCCAGTCCCCCCGCATCGCCAGCCAGACCCGCGCCACCTCGGAAACCGCGATCGCCGTCACGCTGAACCTCGACGGCTCCGGCCAGGCCGAGATCGACACCGGGATCGGCTTCCTCGACCACATGCTGACCGCGCTGACCCGGCACGGGCGGCTCGACCTGACCGTGGCGGCGAAGGGCGACCTGCACGTCGATCTCCACCACACCACCGAGGACGTCGGCATCGTGCTCGGCCAGGCGCTGGTGGCCGCACTCGGCGACAAGCGCGGCATCCACCGGTTCGGCCATGCCGTGGTGCCGATGGATGAAGCTTTGGTGGAGGCCACGATCGATCTGTCCGGTCGCGCGTTCCTGGCCTGGGACGTGGCGTTCGCGCACGGCAAGGTCGGCAGCATGGACACCGAGCTGTTCGAGGAATTCTTCCGCGCCCTGGCATTCAACGGCCTGTTCACGCTGCACGTGGTCTGCAAGGCCGGCAGCAACGCGCACCACGTGGCCGAAGCCTGCTTCAAGGCGGTGGCGCGCGCGCTGCGCATGGCGGTCGAACCCGACCCACGCGCGGCGGGCGCCATCCCGTCCACCAAGGGAGCGCTATGAGAACCTTTACGGTGCATCTGCGCCCCGGCACCGCGCCGGTGCTGGTGCCGGAAGCGTTCTCCTGGGCGGCCGTGCTGTTCGGCCCGCTCTGGCTGTTCGCCCATCGGGCCTGGATCGCCGGGGTGCTGGTGCTGTGCGCCGAGACGGGGATGGTGGCTGTCCCCGATCCGGCGCTGCGCGGCGTGCTGGCGCTGGCGCTGCTCTGGCTGCTCGGCCTGTGCGGCCAGGATCTGCGCCGCTGGTCCCTGGCCCGCCGCGGTTTTATCCATTCCGACGTGGTGGCGGCCGAAAGCGGCGACGGCGCGCTGGCGCGCCTGCTGGATCACCGGCCGGACCTGCAACAGGAAGCCGTGGCGTGAAGGTCGCGGTGATCGACTACGGCAGCGGCAACCTGGCCTCGGCCTCGCGCGCCCTGGCGCTGGCCGCCGAGCGCGGCGCCATCGCGGCCGCGGTAACGGTGACCGCCGACCCCGACGCGGTGGCGCGGGCCGACCGCATCGTGCTGCCCGGGCAGGGCGCCTTCGCCGATTGCGCCGCCGGGCTGGCCGCCATCCCCGGCCTGCGCGAAGCCGTGCTGGACGGGGTGGAACGCGGCAAACCGTTCCTCGGCATCTGCGTCGGCATGCAGTTGATGGCCCAGCGCGGGCTGGAGCACGCCATCACCCCCGGCTTCGGCTGGATTGCCGGCGAAATCGCCGCCATGGCGCCCGCCGGCGACCTGCGCCTGCCGCAGATGGGCTGGAACGAACTGATCTTCGAACCCGGATCGCACCCGCTGCTCGACGGGCTGCTGCCGGGCGACCACGCCTATTTCGTGCACAGTTTTGCCCTTGCCGGCGGCAATCCGGCGGAGTGTATCGCCACCACGGATTACGGCGGCGCGGTGGTGGCCATGGTGGCGCGCGGCAA
>CAIMEK010000639.1 GCA_903839965.1 uncultured Acetobacteraceae bacterium
ATGGGCCGCGCCATCGTGCGCAACCCCAAGGTGTTCCTGTTCGACGAGCCGCTGTCCAACCTCGACGCCAAGCTGCGCGAGGATTTGCGCGACGAAATCCGCGCCATCCAGGAGCGGCTCAGCACCACCACGCTGTTCGTCACCCACGACCAGGCCGAGGCGCTGACCATGTCGGACCGCGTGGTGGTGCTGAGCGGCGGATGCATCGAGCAGGTCGGCACGCCGGTGGAAATCTACGACCAGCCGGCGAGCCCGTTCGTCGCCACCTTCATCGGGCGGGTGAACCGTCTCGACGGCACCGTGGCGGCGAGCGATGGCACGGGCTGCACGGTGGCGGCGCCGGGCCTGCAGGGGCGCAGCCTGCGTATGCTGCCCGCCGGGACACGCGTGCAGATGCTGGTGCGCCCGCAGCGCATCGCGCTGTCGCCCGGCCACCTCGACGGCGAGAACCGCCTGGTGGGCACGGTGCGCCGCGTGGTGTTCGCCGGCGACATCGTGCAGGTGGAGGTGCAGACGCCGGCCGGCATGCTCACCGTCGAGCAGCCGCGCCGCGGCCTGGCGCCGGGCGCGGTGGTGACCGCGGCGTGGGACGCGGCGGACATGATGCTGTTCCCGGCATGAAAGGCCGGGCACTTCCCGCGCTCCTGCTGCTGCCGGCTTCCGCCGTAACGCTGGTGGCGTTCGTGCTGCCGATGGGCTGGCTGGCCCGCCTGTCGCTGGGCCGGACCAGCGGCGGCGTGCAGATCGACACGGTGACCGGCGACAACTACCTGCGCTTTTTCACCGACTCCTACTACCTCTCCGTGCTGTGGCGGTCGGTGTGGGTGGCCAGCAGCGTGGCGGTGCTGGCCGTGCTGGCTTCCTACCCGATCGCGCTGTTCCTGTTCCGCACCCGCTCGCGCTGGCGCGGCGTGCTGGCGGTGCTGACCATCGCGCCGCTGCTGGTGAGTTCGGTGGTGCGCACCTTCGGCTGGATGATCATCCTGGGCGACCAGGGCTGGATCAACTTCATGCTCCGCCTCGCCGGGTTGGCGGCGGCGCCGGTGCACCTGATGAACAATGTCACCGGCGTGCTGATCGGGCTGACCGAGATCATGATGCCGACCACCACGCTGGCGCTGGTGGCCGGGTTCGCGCGGCTCGACCTGTCGCTGGAGGAAGCGGCACGCACGCTCGGGGCCTCGCCCTGGCGCTGCTTTCGCCGCGTCACCCTGCCGCTGACCGCGCCCGGCATCGCGGTGGCCGCGCTGGTGACTTTTGTCCTCTCGATCAGCTCGTTCATTACGCCGAGTTTGCTGGGCGGCGGGCGCGTGCCCATGCTGGCCAGCACCATCTACGAGGAGGCGCTGGAAACGCTCGACTGGCCGCTGGCGGCGGCGATCTCGCTTATCCTGATCGCGCTGTTCGGCGCGGTGCTGCTCGGCTACGAGCGGCTGGCGCGGCGCTGGGCATGAGCACCGGATTCCGCGTGCTGGTGGCGGCGCTGTTCTGCTTCCTGCTGGCGCCGCTGTTCGTGGTGCTGCTCACCAGCTTCAGCAACGACGCCTTCCTCGCCTTTCCGCCGCACGAATGGGGCCTGCGCGGCTACCGCTCGCTGTGGGCCAACGAGGCATTCCGCAAAGGCTTTGCCGTCAGCGTGACGCTCGCCGCGACCGTTACGGCGATCAGCCTCGGCGCGGGCACCGCGGCGGCCTTCGCCATCGTGCGCTCGCGCTTCCCGGGCCGCGACGCGCTGCTGGCGCTGTTCACCGCGCCGCTGCTGCTGCCCGGCATTATCCTTGGCCTCGGCCTGCTGCTGGTGTTCGCCCGCGTTGGCCTGCTGGCGACCTGGCCCGGCCTGGTCGTGGGCCACTGCCTGGTCACGCTGCCCTACGTGGTGCGCGTGGTGCTGACCGCGCTACGCGGCATCGACGCCACGCTGGAAGAGGCCGCGGCGGTGCTGGGCGCAACGCCCTGGCGGGTGTTTCGCCGCGTCACCCTGCCGATGATGCTGCCCGGCATGACGGCGGCCGCCGCACTTTCGGTCCTCGCCTCGTTCGACGAAGTG
>CAIMEK010000640.1 GCA_903839965.1 uncultured Acetobacteraceae bacterium
CGGTGGTGGGCTCATCGGCGATGATGAGTTTCTTGTGTCCGGCCATCGCCATGGCAATGACGACGCGCTGGCGCATGCCGCCGGAGAACTGGTGCGGGTAGTCGCGTACGCGGCGGGAGGCGTCGGGGATGCGGACCAGCGTCAGCATTTCCTCCGCGCGCGCCCAGGCCTCGGCGTGCGACTTGTTCTGGTGGATGATGACCGCCTCGGCGATCTGCTCGCCCACGGTCAGCACCGGATTGAGCGAGGTCATCGGCTCCTGGAACACCATGGCGATGCGGTTGCCGCGGATGCGCCGCATCGCCGCCTCGTCGAGCGCCAGCAGGTCGGTGTTGCCGAACCGCACGGACCCGCCCACGGTGCGGCCGAGCACCGGCGGCAGCAGGCGCATGATCGACAGCGCGGTGACCGACTTGCCGCAGCCGGATTCGCCGACCAGGCCGAGCGTCTCGCCCGGGCCGATGGTAAACGACAGCCCGTCGACGGCGCGCGTGACGCCTTCGCGGGTGAAGAAATGCGTGCGCAGGTTCTCGACCGAGAGGATGGGTTCGCTCACACCATCCTCCTGGCCAGCCGCACGTCGAGGAAGTCGCGCAGTCCGTCGCCGAGCAGGTTCACCGACAGGATCACCAGCGCCAGCGCGGCGCCCGGCGCGAAAATGGTCCACGGCGCGCGGGCGATGAACAGGCGGCTCTGCGCGATCATGTTGCCCCAGGTGGGGATTTCCGGCGGCACCCCGGCGCCGAGAAAGGACAGCGCCGCCTCGATGAGGATGGCGGAGGCGGTGATGTAGGTGCCCTGCACGATCAGCGGCGCGATGGTGGCGGGCAGGATGTGGCGCAGCACGATCTTCGGCGCCGGCGACCCGCCGGATATCGCCGCCTCGATGTAGGGCAGCGTGCGCACGGTGAGCACCACCGAGCGCACCAGCCGCACCACCCGTGGCACTTCGGGAATGGTGATGGCGACGATAACGATCCACACGCTGGCGCGGTTCAGCGAAACCATGGCGATGGCGAGCAGGATGGCCGGGATGGCCATCAGCCCGTCCATGAAGCGCATCACCACCATGTCCACCTGGCGCCAGTAGCCGGCCGCGAGCCCGATCGCCAGCCCGATGACGATGGACATCACGGAGACCGAAAGCCCGACGATGAGCGATATCCGTGCCCCGTAGACCACCCGGGCATAGATGTCGCGGCCGAGGAAGTCGGTGCCGAGCCAGTGGATCGGCGAGGGGCTCTGCAGGCGGTCGATCGGCATCAGCGCCACCGGGTCGCCGGCGATCCACGGCGCTGCTGCGGCCAGCGCGGAGACGATCACCAGCATCACCGAACCGATGACGATGGTGGGATTGCGCCGGCAGAAGGGACGGAAGCGCTTCATCCGCGCACCCGCGGGTCGAAGAATGTGTAGGACAGGTCGACCAGCAGGTTGACGAACACGTAGACGCCGGAGAACACCATGATGACGCCCTGGATGATCGGGTAGTCGCGCCGCGCGATGGCGTCCACCACCAGCCGTCCGATCCCCGGAATGTTGAACACCGTTTCGGTGATGACCACCCCGCCGATCAGCAGCGCCACGCCGTTGCCCACCACGGTGACGATCGGCACGGCGGCGTTCTTCAGCGCGTGGCGCAACAGCATCGGGCGCGACGCCACACCTTTCGCCTTGGCGGTGCGCATGTAGTCCTCGGCCAGCACGTCGAGCATGGTGGCGCGGGTGATGCGCGCGATCAGCGCCACGTAGGCCATGCCGAGCGCGAAGGAAGGCAGCACAAGGTTGCGCAGCCAGGGCAGCACGCCTTCGGCGATCGGCGTGTAGCCCTGCACCGGAAGCCATTTCAGGTTGATGGCGAACACGAAGATCAGCAGGTAGCCGACCACGAAGACCGGCACCGAGAAGCCCATGACCGCGAAGCCCATTACCGCGCGGTCGATCAGGCTGCCGACCCGTGCCGCCGCCACCACGCCGAGCGTGATCGCCACCAGCACCGCCAGCGTGATGGTGGTGAGCGCCAGCGACAGCGTCGGCTCGGCGCGCTGGCCAATCAGCGACATGACGCTGTCGCCCCAGAACAGCGAGGTGCCGAGGTCGCCCTGCAGCAGGTTGCCCACCCAAACCAGGAATTGCCGCCACACGGGCTGGTCGAGCCCGAGCTTCTCGCGGATCGCCGCGATGTTCTGCGGCGTGGCGGCGTCGCCCGCCATGATGGCAGCCGGGTCGCCCGGCGCGAAGTGCAGCAGCAGGAAGACGCAGATGGCGACGATGCACATGACCGGCAGGATCGACGCCAGGCGCCGGGCGATGGTGCCGCTCATGCCGGGGACGCCGCGGCGCGCTCAGCGGGAAGCGGGATGCGTTGCATCAGCTTTTCTCGACATTCCAGAACGGCAGCAGTTCGGGTTCGTGCAGCCAGCCCGTGACGTTCTTGCGATGCGCCGCCGGCTGCACCCATTGGCCGAAATACAGATGCGGCACGACGTTCCAGGCATTGTCCTGGATCTGGGCCGCGATCGCCTTGCGCTGCTCCAGCGTGTCGGCGGCCAGCCACTGTGCGCGCAACTGCTCGTTCTTTTCGTCGTTCGCCCAGCCGAACCAGCCCTTGGTGCCGATGGTCGCCAGGTGCGACAGCATGTAAGGGTTGCTGTTGGCCAGCCCGCCGGTGGAGGTGAAGAAGATGTTCCACCCGCCCTGTTCCGGCGGCGCCTGGCTGGAACGCCGCTGCACCACGTTGGCCCAGTCCATCGGCTGCACGTCCACCTTGATGCCGGCGGCGCGCAACTGCTGCGCCAGCACGGTGGCGGCGTTGGCCATGTAGACGAAGTTGGTGGCCTGCAGCATGACGATCGGCCGGCCGTCGTAGCCGCCTTCCGCCAGCAGCTGCTTCGCCAGCGGGATGTTGGGCCCGCTCTTGAACCAGCCGGTGTTGGCGTCGTTGTCCATCGCCGAGCCGCAGGTGAAATAGCTGGGGCAGGTGCGGTAGAATTTCGGGCTGACAAAGGTCGGCCGCAGCATGTCTTCCTGGTTGATGATGTGCAGGATGGCCTGACGGCACTTGACGTTGTTGAACGGCGGATGCAGCCAGTTCAATGCCACGTAGCCGACCGAGCCGAGCTCGAACAGGGTCTCGATGGTGATGGCGGGATCGGCCGCCAACTGGTCGATCAGGTCGATCGGCGGCAATTCGAGGAAGTCGATCTCGCCGGCCTGCAGCGCCGCCACCGCGGTTTGGCTGTCCGGCATGTTGATGAAGACGACGCGGTCGACCTTCACCACCTTGCCGCCGGCCATGCCGCTGGGGGGTTCGGCGCGCGGGATGTATTTGGTGTTCCTGTCGTAGACGTACTGGGTGCCGACCTTGGTCTCGTCCTGGTTCAGGATGAACGGCCCGGACCCGACCACCCGGTCGATCTTCTGCATCGGGTCGGTCTCGGCCTCGCGCTTGCACATGATGAACAGGATGGGCATGGCCATGCCCGAGAACATTTCCAGGATCAGGGCGAAGGGTTCCTTCAGCCTGACCCTGAAGGTGCGCTCGTCCACCGCCGCAAGCTCGGTCATGCGCGCCGCCAGCAACTGCCCGGACCCGGATCGCACCATCCAGCGGCGGATGCTGGGGATGACGTCGGCGGTGGTAACCGGCGTGTCGTCGGTGAAGCGCAGCCCGTCACGCAATTCGAAGGTGTAGGTCAGCCGGTCGTCCGAGAGGCTCCAGCGCCCGACCATCTGCGGCTGCGGCTGCCCCTTGGCGTCGGCGCCGAACAGCGTGTCGTAGACCATGGCGCCGTGGTAGGCGGCGAGGTTCGCCGTGGTCCAGATCGGGTCGTAGGTAGGCAGGTCGCCTTGCAGCACGGCGCGCACGGTGCGCGCGGCCGAGGGCCGCCCCTGCGCGCGCAATACGGCGGGGCTGGAAACCAACCCGACCGTGGCCACCGAACCTGCCATCACGGTGCGGCGCGTTGCCTGCATGGCGACCCTCGCTTTCCAGTCCCTGTCCGGTCGATGGAACTATGCGGTAGCCCTTTCACCCGCGGGCAAAAGGGCCACCGTCGTTTGTCAGGTCTTCTCGACGTTCCAGAACACCAGCAGTCCGGGTTCCTTCAGGAAGCCCTTCACGTTCTTGCGGTGCGCCATCGGCTGTATCCACTGGCCGAAGTGCAGCAGCGGCACGATGTTCCAGGCGTTCTCCTGGATCTCGGCGGCGATCGCCTTGCGCTGCTGCAGCGAGTCGGCGGCCATCCACTTCGCCCGCAGTTGCTCGTTCTTCGTGTCGGTCGGCCAGCCGAACCAGCCCTTGGTGCCGATGGTGGCCAGATGCGCCATCATGTACGGCGTGCTGTTGGCGAGCCCGCTGGCCGAGGTGAAGAAGATGTTCCACCCGCCCTGCTCCGGCGGCGACTGGTTGGCCCGGCGCTGCACCACGTTGGCCCAGTCCATCGGTTGCAGGTCGACCTTGATGCCGGCGTTGCGCAACTGCTGCGCCATGACCGTCGCGGCGTTGGCCATGTAGGGGATGTTGGTGGCTTGCAGCATGATGATCGGCTTGCCGTCGTAGCCGCCTTCCGCCAGCAACTGTTTCGCCTTGGCGATGTCCGGCCCCTTCTTGAACCAGTCGGTGTTGGCGTCGTTTTCCATCGCCGAACCGCAGGTGAAATAGCTGCCGCAGGTGCGGTACCATTTCGGGCTGACGAAGGTCGGCCGCAGCATGTCTTCCTGGTTGAGGATGTACTGCAATGCTTGCCGGCACTTGAGGTTGTTGAACGGCGGATACAGCCAGTTGATGCCGATGTAGCCCATCGAGCCGAGTTCGAAGAGGGTTTCGACAACGATGTTCGGATCAGACTGCAACTGGTCGAGGAAGTCGATCGGCGGAATTTCGTAGAAGTCGATCTCGCCGGCCTGCAGCGCCGCGATGGCGGTCTGGCTGTCCGGCATGTTGTTGAAGACGACGCGGTCGACCTTCACCACCTTGCCGCCGGCGATGCCGCTGGCCGGTTCGCTGCGCGGCACGTATTTGGTGTTCTTGTCGTAGACGTACTGGGTGCCGACCTTGGTCTCGTCCTGGTTCAGAATGAACGGCCCGGAGCCGACGACCTGGTCGATCTTCTGCATCGGGTCCGTCTCTGCCTCGCGCTTGCGCATGATGAACAGGTCGGGCGTGCAGGTGGTCGCGAACATGTCCAGCATCAGGCTGAACGGTTCCTTCAGCTTCACCCGGAAGGTCGTTTCGTTGACCGCCGAAAGGTCGGCCAGGCGTTCGGCCAGCAGTTGCCCCTGGCCGGAACGCACCATCCAGCGGCGGATGCTGGGCACCACGTCGGCGGAGGTGACGGC
>CAIMEK010000641.1 GCA_903839965.1 uncultured Acetobacteraceae bacterium
CGGCCCCTGGCGGGTCCAGGGCGGAGCCCTGGCCTTCCGTTGCCACCCCCGCCATGATCGGGGGGGTCGGGGAGGACCTGTGATGGACTGGCAGGCGGCGGCGGGGGAGGCTGGGCGGATTGCGCAGGTCTGGACGGCCGAGGGCGGGCCTGGCGGTGCGGTGTTGTTGTTCGATACCGACAGCCTGCGCGCCGAGGCCTGTGGCGGGTTGGCCGTTCTGGAGTTGGGGCTGCCGTTCCGGGCCGACACGGCGGTGCGCTATGCCTCGATCAGCAAGCATTTCATGGCCGCGCTGCTGCTGCAGGGCGAGGGCCTGCCGGGGCTGGAGGATTTCCTCGGGGCGCATCTGGCGTTGCCGCCGGCGTTCGGCGGGGTGACGGTCGGGCGGGCGTTGGACATGACTTCCGGCCTGCCCGATGCGATGGAGACGTTGTGGCTGTTGGGGGTGCCGCCGAGTGCCACGCTCGGGTGCGCGGCGTTGCTGGCGTTCGTGCGGCGGCTGGAGGGGCTGAACTTCGCGCCGGGCACGGAGATTTCGTATTCCAACACCGGCTACCGGCTGGTGCAGGCGGCGTTGGCGGCCAAGGGGATCGACTATGCCGATGCGCTGCACGCGCGCTTCGTGCGTCCGCTCGGTCTCGGGATTCGGTTGCCCTATGACGAGACCGAGCCGGTGCCCGCGCTGGCCGGCGGCTACTGGAAGTCGCCCGCGGGCTGGCGGCGGGGGCGGTACGGGCTGCACATTTCGGCTTCGGGCGCCCTGGCGGGCAGCGCGCATGATCTGGCGACCTGGCTGCAGGCGCTGATGGCGGGAAGGCCGCCGGTCGCCGGGGTGCTGCCGGGGCTGGCGCGGCTGCGTTCGTTGGCGGACGGTCGGCCGAGCGGCTACGGGCTCGGGCTGGCCCGGCATGCGTTGGGTGGGCGTGTGCTGGTCGGGCATGGCGGTTCGTTGCCGGGCTTCAAGAACCATTTTTTGCTCGACGTGCAGGCCGGCGCCGGCGCGCTGGTGGTGAGCAACCGCGAGGACACCGACGCCGCCGGGCTGGCGCTGCGCGTGATGGCGGCGCTGCATGGCGTCGTGTTGCCCCAGCCCGCGCGGGGCACCTTGCCGGAGGGGGTGTATGCCATGCCGGGCACGCCGTTCTGGATGCAACATGCCGGCGGCGTGGTGACCTATCTCGGCGCGCAGGAGACCGTCTATCCGGACGGCGAGGGTGGCGTGGCCGGGCGATCGGCGCATCTGCCGATGCGGTTGCGCGCCGAGGGCGGCGCGATCGTCGGCGAAGTGGGGCACGCGGCCCGGCGTTTCGTGCCGCTGCCGGTGGAGGCTGGGCCGGAGCCGGGCTGGGCGGGGAGTTGGGTGTGTCCGGCGCAGCACGCGCGGTTCGAGGTGGCGCTGGCCGGGGGCGAGGCGCGGCTGATCCTCGGGGCCGGCCCGCTGCTGGCGGAGTTGCCGCTGCGCCCGATCGGCGAGGGCCGCGCGTTGCTCGAGCGGGTCGAAGGCCCGTGGAGCCAGCGCGCCTGCCTGCAGTTCGGCCGCGACGACGTGCGCCTGGTGACCAACCGCTCGCGGGTGCTGCGGTTCGTGCGCGGGTAGCTCAGAGCTGCAACGTCCGCACTGCCTGTTCCAGCGCCGCGTGGGCGACGGTGACCGCCTCGGCGGCCTGCCCGATCGACTTCGTCAGCTCGGCGATGCGGGTTTCGTTGGCGTCGAGCTGGCGGATCAGGCGGGTGCGCAGGGCCTCGTTGGCCGGCAGGGCGGCGATGTTCTGGCGCACGCGTTCCTCGTCGTGCTCCACCGCGGCCAGGTCGGCCTTCAGCCGGTCGCGTTCGGCCACCCGCGCCGCCTCGGCCGCCCTGAGGTCCGCCAGTTTGCGCAGCGCGGCGCGCGCCGCCTCCGGCACGCCCTGGTCGGCGACCAGCTGGGCCAGCACCGGCGCGTCCTGCAGCAAGGCGATGCGTTGCTGCTGCACCGTGTCGGCGTAGGCGGTGACGGTGCGGGTCTCGCCCGCGGCCAGGCGCACGCGCAGCCGGGTCGCGCCGGCGATCACCCCCGCCGGTTCGGCGCCGCTCTCCACTTCCAGTTTCTGGCCGGTTCGCGTCGGGATCTGCAGCAGCACAGTGCGGGCCTCGCGGGCCGGCGCCGTGACCGCGACGCGCACGGTGTCGCGGATGCGGGTTTCCACGGTCAGCACGCCGCCGGCGGCGGTCACCGCGCTGACCCGGCTGCCGCGATCGCTGCGCCAGTCGAGCGTGGTGCGCAGGTCCTCGGCGAACGGCAGCAGCCGCTCCTCGCCGGCCGGCAGCCCGCCGAGCCGCGCGTCGCCGACATAGGCGGTGGCGCCGGCCTGGTCGTACAGCGTCAGCACGCCGGCCGGCAGGCTGGTGGCGCCGTCGTTGCTCATCAGCACGGCGGCATTGGGGTGCGCCGCGGCCTGGGTGGCCAGGGCGATCCGCGTCGCCGGCACCTCGCGGTCCAGGATCGGCACCGAGGCGGTGTGGCCGGCCGCCAGCATCACCGGCCTGGGCAGGGTGAACAGGGTGTTGTCGGCCCCCTCGGCGCCCTGCGCCTGGACCGTGGGCGCCGCCATCGCGGCGGGCATCGGC
>CAIMEK010000642.1 GCA_903839965.1 uncultured Acetobacteraceae bacterium
CCACCGCGACGGAGCTTGCCGAACTGGGGCTCAAGGTACCGGAAAAGCTGGCCCGCAGCGGCAAGCCGATCCCGCTCAGCGCGCTCCCCGGCCTGAAGTTCACGGTCAACGAGGCCGACCAGCGTCTGCTCGTCAGCGCTCCGGATGCCGCGCTGCGGCCATACGAAATCGGCACGCCGAGTCCACCGCCGCTGCAAATGCTCAACCGCGCCGGTTTCGGGGCCGTGCTGAACTACGACCTCCTGAACACCCAGGTCACCAACGGCGGCAACAGCGGGGGCACCTTCGATGCGCGCCTGTCGAGCCCCTACGGCGTGCTTTCCAACAATGGGATCGGCAGCTATGGCGCGGGCGCGACGACCACTTTCCGCCGGCTCGACACGACCTACGTCTACACCGATTCCGACGGGATGCGGTGCTGGCGCGCCGGGGACGTGATCACCGGGGCGCTGAGCTGGACCCGCGCGACCCGGCTCGGGGGCGCCCAACTGGCCAGCGACTTCAGCCTACAGCCCAACCTCGTCACCTACCCGGTGCCGATGCTCACCTCCTCCGCCGCGGTGCCGTCCACGGTCAACGTGCTGGTCAACGGCATCCGGGAATACAGCCAGCCCGTGCAGCCCGGTCCGTTCCAGGTCCGCACCATCCCGGTGGTCAACGGTTTCGGCGAAATGGCGGTGACGGTGCAGGATGCGCTCGGGCGGCGGGTGTTGGTGAACCTGCCCTTCTACATCGCGCCGCAAACGCTGCGGCAAGGCTTCGCCAGCTATTCGGTCGAGGTTGGGACGGTGCGGCAGAGCTATGGCCTGCCCACCGATTCCTATCGGAATGCCGCCGGCAGCGCTTCACTGCGCTATGGGCTCCTGGATTGGCTGACTCCCGAGGCGCATGCCGAATTCACCTCCGGCGTGCACCTGGCCGGCCTGGGCGCTGCCGTGCGCGTCGGCACGCTGGGGTGCTGAATCTCGAGGGGGCGGCCAGCACCGGCCGCGGCGCGCCGGTACCCCAGGGCGGCAGAGGCGGAACCGGCACCCTGGGAGGCATCGCGTCCACCCGCCGGGCCGCCCCTCGGCCTACACCGCCTCCGCCGCCTATCGCGACATCGCCGCCGCCTTCGGCACGCCCTATCCGCGCCTCTCGCCTCCCCCGAGCCGCGGTAGCTGCCGGTCATCGCCCGCAAATCCAGCCCCTCGACCACCTCCACCACAAACCGGGCCAGGTGCCGCTCCGGCAGCCATTCGTCCACCGACGGTGGCAGCAAAAAGCCGGTGTCGCGGTCGATCAGTCGGAAGTTACTCATGAGTGCAAGGCCTGGCCTGATCCATCGTCCCGGCGACGGGACCTCGCTCCGGGCGGCTGGTGCCACCGACCGCCCGATCCCTTGATCTCTCCTTCCTTGCTTCAGGCCGCCGCGGCAGCGCGGCTGGCGGCGAATGGCGTGCCGTCCTTCAACATCCCGTGCAGCACGACGGCCAGCTTCCGTGCCAGCGCCACCTTGGCCTTGCGCATGCCGGCGCGGCAGGCCAGGCGTGCCGCCCAGCGCTTGAGTTCCGAGCCCTTCACTGGCCAGGTCAGGATGACGTTGGCCGCTGCGTACAGCGCGGTGCGCACACTTGCGTCACCGATCTTGGAGATCCGCCCGGTCACGTCGGTTTCTCCGGACTGATATTTCCTCGGCGTCAGGCCAAACTGTGCGCCCACTGACTTCGAGGAGCGGTCATGAGCAGGCGAACCCGCTCATCCTGCCGCGCCTGGTCCCGCAGGCGCTTCTCCAGACCCCGCAACTGCTCCCCGAGCACGTCGCGAGCCGCCAGCAATGCCTCGGCGACCGCCGTCAGTGTCGGATGACCCGTCACCAGTTCGCGGGTGCGGCTGGCGAAGGTCCGCGGCGTTGTCCGCCCGACCTGCAACCCAAAGCCACGCAACACACCACGCAGGCTCATCTCAACGTCGTGGTGCTTCGCCTGCAGTGGTTTCCCCGCAGTAAGTGACCTTCGCCTCGCGCACGATTCGCCCACTGGCGTCCACCACGCATATGCTGCTCAGTTCCAACAACACGTCGATCCCGGCATAGTGCTCCATGGTCGTCCCTCGATGATGCTTGGGGCTGGCTCCACGTCAGACCTCATTCATGACACCATCATTCCGGGGG
>CAIMEK010000643.1 GCA_903839965.1 uncultured Acetobacteraceae bacterium
CAAATCCAGCAGCCGCAGGCTTGGGATATGGAAAGTTGGGCCGGAGTTCGGCCCATCGGGGCCAGCCATCCGTCCTGGGACGTGTCGGGAAATCCAACCAACTGACAAGAAAGGATATTTCTTTTATCTCCGCGCCTATGGGGCTTTGCCCCGGTTACCGCTTCTGCCGCTAACCTGTTGGCGGACCCCGGCAAATCCCACCACATCCCGTCTCATCCCGCCCCATCTCGGATTTCCGGAGCCCCCTGTCACCCCACACTCGTCGCCGCCGGTCTCCTGCGCAAGCCGCGCCTCGTCCTCCTCATCATCACGCTCTGGAGCCGGCTCAACCGCGCCGCCCGCCGCCGCGAGTGCCTGATGGCCCACCTCGCCGCCGGCTGTCTGCCGAAGCCCCACGCGTCGCCCTCCGCGTCGCCCTGCCCGCCGCCTGCGGCGCCGCCCGGCCCCGTTGCCCCCCGTCCGAGCGGTCCCGTGCTGCCCACAAGCCGCGGCTGGCTGGTCCGCGAACTCGGCTTCGAGGCCGCCTGCTATGGCTCGCAGATGCAGACCCGGCTCGCCGAGCCCACCGCCGCCGAACTGTTGCTCGTTGCCCTCACCGCCAACCGCATCGTCAACCCGATCCTGCGCATGCTCGGCATCGGCCCCTACGCCCCCCGTCCGCGCCGCACCCGCGCCACGCCCCAAGTTCCCACCGCCACCAGACGACGACGCCCTCCGCTGCTCCGGTTGCCCCTGGCACCTGCTGCTCAGGCCACGCGAAAACCCGGCCTGACCCGGCGCGCGCTTTCGCGTGACGCCCGGCGCGTTTGATTGCGGCCTTGTTGTTACGATTACGTATCTACATGCACGCAACGGCACGGTATGCGTATTCCCGGCTCCGGCGGCCTTCCTTGACTTTGTTGCACCGCACACCCATACATGGGGAGCGCGCCCCGCTGTGGTTTCGTGCGCTGCCGGCCTGACCATTTACCCTTGCACGTCGCAAGCGGTCCAGGCGCACCCGGGTAGCCCGCTTTTCCTCAAACGACTGCGCCGGCTCGCGATCCTGTCGATCGCGAAGACGCATACCCGTTCGTACCCGAATCATCGGGGCGAGGGCGCGTCGCTACGTATGAAAGATACCTGATGACCAGCTTTTCCGACCTCGGCCTGAACGCCGCCCTGCTCAAGGCGGTGACGTCCGAGGGCTACGACACGCCGACCCCGGTGCAGGAGCAGGCGATTCCGCCGGCGCTCGCCGGCCGCGACGTGCAGGGCATCGCCCAGACCGGCACCGGCAAAACCGCCGCCTTCGCCCTGCCCATCCTGCAGCGCCTGTCCGCCAGCCGCACCCGCCCCGCGCCGAAGACCGTGCGCGCCCTGGTGATCGCGCCGACCCGCGAACTGGCCAGCCAGATCGCCGAAAGCTTCCGCACCTATGGCCGCCACACCGGGCTTTCCGTCGCGCTGGTGTTCGGCGGCGTGCCCAAGCCGCGCCAGAACCGCCAGCTTGCCGGCGGCGTGGACATCCTGGTGGCCACCCCCGGCCGCCTGATCGACCATCTCGGCGACCGCAACGTGCGGCTGGACGCGGTCGAGGTGCTGGTGCTCGACGAGGCCGACCACATGCTCGACATGGGTTTCATCGTGCCGATCCGCCGCATCGCCGCACTCCTGCCGGCGCAGCGCCAGACCCTGCTGTTCACCGCCACCATGCCGGCGGAAATGGCGGCGCTGGCCAAGGGCCTGCTGCGCGACCCCGTGCTGGTGGCCGTGGTGTCCGGCGCGACCACCGTCGAGCAGGTCACCCAGCACGTCATGTTCGTCGACTCCGCGGCCAAGCGCGCCGCGCTGCGCGGTCTGCTCGGCAGCGCCGGCCAGGGCCGCACGCTGGTGTTCACACGCACCAAGCACGGCGCCGACCGGGTGGTGAAATACCTCGACGAATACGGCGTCCATTGTGCCGCCATCCACGGCAACAAGAGCCAGGGCCAGCGCGAGCGGGCGCTCGCCGACTTCCGCTCCGGCTCCACGCGGGTGCTGGTGGCCACCGACATCGCCGCCCGCGGCATCGACGTGGACGACGTGACCCACGTCATCAACTTCGACCTGCCGAACATTCCCGAAAGCTACGTCCACCGCATCGGCCGCACCGCCCGCGCCGGCCATTCGGGCGTGGCGATCAGCCTGTGCGGGCCGGAGGAGCGTCCGTTCCTGCGCGACATCGAAAAGCTGCTCCACGCCAAGGTGCCGGTATTGCGGGCGGCATAAATCCCGCCCGGTCCGGCGCTCAGGATGCTGGCGCTCAGGATCTCGAGGCTCTGCGCGCCAGCCACTTCTCGATGCCGACGCCCGCGATCCAGCCGAGGCCGCCGCCAATGATGCCGGCATTGAAGCCGCCCGGCACCCTGTCGTCGGTCACGACATTCAGCACCACGAAAATGGCGGCACCGACGAAGGCGCCAATTGCCTGAATGGGGATGCCCTTCACCTCCATTGGCTTGTCAGCCGCCGTTGGCGCCGCGGGCGTGTCGGCCTCCGGCTTCGAGGTCCTTCGCGGGGTGTTTTTGCCGCCCGCCTCGGTCCGTTTGGTCGCCATTCCGGGTTGGCCTCTCTTTGCGTGCGGGACAGCATAGCCCAAACCCGGCGCCGACAAGGAGCCCTTCCTTCACGCGGGCGCGGCGGTGCGCTAAGACGCCGCATGGTTTGGAGGGTATCTTGAGCGCCAACACGCTACGCGGCGGACCGGACGCAAACGGCCGGTTCGGCGGGTTCGGCGGCCGCTTCGTGGCCGAAACCCTGATGCCGCTCATCCTGGAAGTCGAGCAGGCCTACAACGCCGCCCGCGCCGACCCCACTTTCCAGGTGGAGCTGGACGCCTATCTCAGGGACTATGCCGGCCGGCCCAGCCCGCTCTGGTTCGCCGAACGGCTGACCCGCCACCTCGGCGGCGCCCGGGTGTATTTCAAGCGCGACGAGCTGAACCACACCGGCTCGCATAAGATCAACAACACCCTGGGGCAGATCCTGCTGGCCCGGCGCATGGGCAAGACCCGCATCATCGCCGAAACCGGCGCCGGCCAGCACGGCGTCGCCACCGCCACGGTGTGCGCGTTGTTCGACCTGCCCTGCACGGTCTACATGGGCACTACCGACGTCGAGCGCCAGGCGCCCAACGTGTTCCGCATGAAGCTGCTCGGCGCCGAGGTGAAGCCGGTGGTCTCCGGCGCCGGCACGCTGAAGGACGCCATGAACGAGGCGTTGCGCGACTGGGTCGCCAATGTCCGCGACACCTATTATCTCATCGGCACCGTCGCCGGCCCGCACCCCTATCCGGCCATGGTGCGCGATTTCCAGAGCGTCATCGGCGAGGAGGCCCGAGTGCAGGTGCAGGCCGCCGAGGGCCGGCTGCCTGATGTCTGCGTGGCCGCCATCGGCGGCGGGTCGAACGCCATGGGCCTGTTCCACCCGTTCCTCGACGACCCCGCGGTGCGGCTGATCGGCGTCGAGGCCGCCGGACGCGGACTCGATTCCGGCGAGCACGCCGCCAGCCTCAGCCGCGGCCGCCCTGGCGTGCTGCACGGCAACCGCACCTACCTGCTGCAGGACGACGACGGCCAAATCCAGGAAGCCCACAGCATCAGCGCCGGCCTCGACTACCCCGGCATCGGCCCGGAGCATTCCTGGCTGCACGAGATCGGCCGGGTGGAATACGCCGCCGCCACCGACGCCGAGGCGCTGGAGGCATTCCAGCTCTGCACCCGCACCGAGGGCATCATCCCGGCGCTGGAGCCGGCGCACGCGCTGGCGCACGTCACCAAACTCGCGCCGCAGCTGCGGGCGGACCAGATCATCGTGATGAACATGTGCGGCCGCGGCGACAAGGACATCTTCACCGTCGCCCAGCATCTGGGGGTGAAGCTGTGAGTCGCATCGCCGCCCGCTTCGCCGCCCTGCGCGAACAGGGCCGCGGCGCGCTGATTCCGTTTCTGGAGGCCTGGGACCCGGATCCCGCCACCTCGATGGCCATTCTGCGGGGCATGCCCGCCGCCGGGGCCGACCTGATCGAGATCGGCTGCCCG
>CAIMEK010000644.1 GCA_903839965.1 uncultured Acetobacteraceae bacterium
CGCCGCCGGCGCCACCGCGCGGCGAACCGCGGCGAAACGGCGCAGCCCGCGCGCGGGGTCGGCGCCAGGCAATGATTGCACATCCAGCACGCCGAGACAGAACAGCGCATCCCGCCGCACCGCGTCGGGCGGGGCCTCATCCGCATCCGCCCAGGGGGCCTGCTGCAATCCGCAGGCCTCGGCGAACTCGAAACCAATGCCGTAATGCCCGGCATTGACCGCTTCGGTCAGCGTCCGCGCCAGGTAGTCCTCGCGCCGTCCCGCGGTGGCCTCGCCGCCCGGCGGGGCGGCAATGGCACCCGCCCGCGCCGGCAGGTCCGCCGCCCCCGCCGCGGCGTCGCACAGCAGCGCCTCGCAGCGCGCGGTCCAGGCGATGTCCTCGCTGACCGCATCCTCCATGGCCAGCAGCCGGGTCGCCCGGCGCAGCATGTCGGCGGCCTCGGCGGCCAACCGGAGCCGGGCCGCCATGCCCGCCCGCGGTGCCCCGCCGAGCAACCGGCGCAGGCAGTCCGCATACAACAACGCGCCCAGGCCCAGCGGCATCAGCTCCGCCAGCCGCTCCAGCGAGCAGCGCGCCGCCTCGGCCGGCAACGCCTCCAGGCTGTCGATGTCGAGCCCGAACCGTGCGCAACACGCCTCGCGCAGCCCGGCCGCGAAGCGCGCGGCGGTGTCCATGTCGCCGTCGTTCACCGCTTCCCACAACGCCCGCCCGGCCAGCCCCAGGCCGAGGTCGCCGTCGGCCGGCACCTCGCCGGCGCGCCGTTCCAGATAGCCGCGATAGGCCGAGCGCAACGCGCGGGCGTCGTCCTGCAGCACCTCCTCCGCATCGCCCGCGAAGGCCACCAGCGAGTAGCCGTCGCGCCGCAGCGTCACCGCGCGGAAGCCGGCCTCCAGCAGCAGCGCGCGCAGGCTGGCCGCGGTCTGGAACACCAGATGCAGCCCCGGCGACAGCAGCCCGACCAGCCCGCCCGGCGCGGTTTCGCGCTGCAGGGCATCGCCGTCCGGCGTGGTCAGCACCAGCACCCCGTCCGGCCGCAGCACCCGGCGCAGCGTGCGCACGAAGCCGGCCGGGGAGGGCACGTGCTCGATCGTTTCCGCCGCCATCACCACGTCGAAGCGCTGCGCCAGCGCCGGCTCGTCCTCGCCGAGCAGCCGCCGCTCGATATCCAGCCCGAGCAACTCGCGCCCCAGCCCGGCCACCAACCCGGGATCGAGGCCGGTGCCGACGAAGCCCTTGGCGCGCACCGCGAAGTCCAGCCCGAAGCCGAAGCCGCAGCCCACTTCCAGGTAGCGGCTGCCGGGCGGGCGCTGCAGTTGCGCCAGCGGCCGGGTGATCAGCGACAGCCCGGCGCCCTGCTGCAGGTAGAACGTGCACCGCCCGCGCGCGAACATCGCTTCGTCGGCGTAATCGGGCAGCTTCTGGTCCTGGTAGAACGGGCACGTGCAGGCCGGGCAGCGCAGCAGCAGCAGGCGTTGCGGCGGCTCGCCCGGGCGGGCGAAGCGCACGTTCAGCAGCACCGGCTTGCGCCCGCGCAGGCCGCAATTCGGGCAAGTGCGGCGGCGCGACTGCGGCGCTTCCGGCCAGCCCACCTCCGGCGCCATGCCGGCCGACGACCGCTCCTCCGCGGCGCGCCCCCAAACCAGGGAAACGGCCGAGCGGATGCGGGCGACGATGCGATGGCGGAAATTCGGCATGACCGCCGGCAATGAAGCCCGCCGGCGCCGCGCTGGCAAGCGCCGCCGCTAGCCGGGGTGCGCCGGCCGGCGGTGCCCGCGCATCAACAGCAGCAGCAACAGCGGCGGAATGACCACGAACGACATCATCCAGAAGTCGTTGCTGTAGGCGATGATCTCGGCCTGGCGGTTGACCATGTGGTCCAGCAGGGCGCTGCCGTGGCCGGTGACCGGGTCGAGCAGCCCGGCGAGCACCCCATGGCCCTGCAGTTCGCGATGGAACGGCGTGATGCCCGCCACCAGGTCGGCGTGCGACACCTGGGTGTTGTGCGCCAGCGTGGAGGCGGTGATCGAAATGCCGATCGCCGCCCCGATGTTGCGCGACAGGTTCTGCACCGCCGTCGCATCGCCGCGCAGGTGGGTGGGCAGGGTGGTGAAGGCCATCACCGTCATCGGGTTGAAGATGAACCCCATGGCGAAGCCCTGGGTCACCAGCGCCACGGTGAGTTCGTAGCCGGAAATGTCGGGCGTCCAGCCGCTCATGTGCTGCAGGTTCCAGCCCAGCAGCAGCAGGCCGCCCGCCATCAGCAGGCGCTGGTCGATGAAGTTGGCCAGCCGGGCCGCCAGCAGCATCGCGATCATCGTGCCGATGCCGCGCGGCGCCAGCGCCATCCCGGCGGTGGAAACCGGGTAGTCGGCCAGGTTCTGCAGGTACAGCGACAGCAGGGCCGAGGTCGCCAGCAGCACCATGCCGGTGCAGAACATCATCAGCGCCGCGGCGGCGAAGTTGCGGTCGCGGAACACCGCCGTCGGCAGGAAGGGCTCCTTGGCGGTGAACATGTGCACCGCGAACAGATAGAACCCAAGCCCCGCCAGCACCGCCTCGGTGATGATCTCGCGCGAGGTGAACCAGTCCTGGTCCTGGCCGCGGTCGAGCATCATCTGCAGGCTGCCGATGCCGAGCGCCAGCACGGCGAAACCCAGCCAGTCGAATTTCAGCTCCGGGCGCACCGGCGAGCGCGGCATGAAGATGGCGAGCCCGGTGACGGCGATGATGCCGAACGGCAGGTTGACGTAGAACACCCAGCGCCAGTTGTAGGCGTCGGTCAGCCAGCCGCCGAGGGTCGGCCCCATGATCGGCCCGACCATGATGCCGATGCCGAAGATCGCCATCGCCTGGGCGCGCCGCTCGAACGGGTAGATGTCGAGCATGGTGGCCTGCGACAGCGGCACCATGGCGGCGCCGCACATGCCCTGCACGATGCGGAACACCACGATCTGCCCGAGCGACTGCGCCGCGCCGCACATCATGGAGGCGGCGGTGAAGCCGACCAGGCAGGCGATGAACAGGCGCTTGCGGCCGAACCGGTTCGCCATCCAGCCGACGGGGGCGGTCATCACCGCGGCGGCCGCCACATAGGAGGTCAG
>CAIMEK010000645.1 GCA_903839965.1 uncultured Acetobacteraceae bacterium
GCGTCTGGCCGAGTTTTTCCAACTGCAGCGCGATACGCTGCGCAGCCTGGCGGCGACGCGGCGGGATCATCCCAACGTGGTGCTGCTGACCCCCGGCCCGTACAACGAGACCTATTTCGAGCAGGCCTTCCTGGCGCGCTACCTGGGCTTCCCGCTGGTCGAGGGCGGCGACCTGACCGTGCGCGACCGCCGCGTGTTCATCAAGACCCTGGAAGGGCTCCAGCCGGTGGACGTCATCCTGCGGCGCGTGGACGACGGTTTTTGCGATCCGCTCGAGCTGCGCACCGATTCCATCCTGGGCGTGCCGGGGTTGGTCGAGGCGGCGCGGGCGGGGCAGGTGGTCATTGCCAATGCGCTCGGCGCCGGGGCGGTGGAAACGCCGGCCCTCATGGCCTTTCTGCCCGCGTTGTGCCGCCGGCTGCTGGCAGAAGAACTCAAGCTGCCGTCCGTCGCCACCTGGTGGTGCGGCCAGGCGGAGGAATTCAGCTACGTGCGCGAGCACCTGGACGAACTGGTCGTCAAGCGCGCCTTCCGGGGGGGCGCGGGCGAACCGGTGTTCGGGGAGAACCTGCCGGCCAAGGAACGCGCGGCGTTGCAAGCGGCCATGGACGCGGCGCCCTTCGACTTCGTCGGCCAGGAGCAGGTGGCGCTGTCCACCGCACCGGCCTGGGTCAAGGACCGCCTGGAGCCGCGGCCGCTGGTGTTGCGCACTTACATCGGCGCCACCGGCAGTGGTTTCACCGTGATGCCCGGCGGCCTGACCCGCATCTCGGGATCGCCCCGTCAACTGGTGGTTTCGATGCAAAGCGGCGGCGGCAGCAAGGACACCTGGGTGCAGGCGGATGGGCCGGTAAGCCAGTTGAGTCTGCTCCTGCCCACCAATCAGGTCGTGCGCCTCGAGCGCGCCGCCGCCGAGGTGCCCAGCCGCGTGGCCGACAACCTGTTCTGGATGGGTCGCTACGCCGAGCGACTCGAGGACACCGTGCGCATCCTGCGGCGTGTGCTGGTGCGCCTGGTGGGCGAGGGGGGCGCCGAGGTGACGCCCGATCTGACGGCGCTGGTGCGCTTGATGGTGCATGTGGATTTGCTGCCGGCGCGCTTTGGCGGGCGCTTCACGCTGGCGCAGCTGGAGCGCGAGGTGCTGCAACTCATTTACCAGGTGCACCGGCTGGGCACCGTGCGCGAGGTGATGGGGCGGCTCAAGAACATCGCCTTCGTGCTGCGCGACCGCTTTTCCGCCGATACCTGGCGGATCGTGACCCAGTTGCAGGTCGATGCCCAGCCCCGCCCCGGGCGGGTGCGCGGGGCGGAGGCCTTGTCGCTGCTCAACACCCTGATCCTGGACCTGGCGGCCTTCAGCGGCATGGAAATGGAGAACATGACGCGCGGCCACGGCTGGCGCTTCCTGGACATCGGCCGGCGGCTGGAGCGCTCGGTGAACGTCATCACCATGGTGCAGGGCGGGGTGGCGGCCCAGGCCGACGGGGTGGCGGCACTGGACCCCATGCTCGA